>CAZQMH010000123.1:0-8155 GCA_964594435.1 uncultured Alcanivoracaceae bacterium | reverse complement strand
ATATAAAACACTTCACCATAGAGATTCCTGCCTACGCAGGAATGACGGGGCGAAGTAGTTGTGATATTTTTACTGTATTCTAGAAGGATGTCTAAATAACTTATCCTAAATAACTTCCCACATCCATGTAATCGAAGGGGCAGACACTTTGGTTCACACCCTCGATATTTGGGAAAATGCTCTTCCATGAGCTCACATTCCCTATTGAATGTTTATTCAAAACCATTTTTAAAGATTAAATCACTTTGTTGCAAATTGACGCTTTGCCCTGGTTGCAGGTTAAAGCTTTCAATTGGTGCATTGAGTGTGATTTCTGTTAAGTTGCTGCTGCTGGCTGTGGCTATCCAACCATCAATAATCACAGTGTTAGTATATGGCATATTCAGCGTTGCTGTAGAATTATCGGGTAAGCTTATACTATAGTCATTGTTTCCCCAAATTGAGGTGAGAATGTAACCATTGGCGGTGCAGGTTATGGTGGCAGTATCACGCGTTGCGATACTAATGCCATCCAAGACCATGGTTTCATTATCAAAATTATTCATGATGATTTTATTATTGCAGAAATGGGCCACGCCATTTGCCACGCCCCCACCAAGTTGTGCTTTTTGCGGTGTGAAGGTTGCACTTATGGTAATGCCTGTAGCAAGCGTTGGAGCTTCATAGACCTTAAAAGACCAATTTACATTCTCAGGAAATCCAATGTTTCCATCTGTTATTCCACCATTTGTTGTGTCCGAGAAAGTTGTTGGGCTTGTTTCCAGTACATCCACAATACCTTCGCCCATCACATCAACATCGTAATAGTTTATGACAAAAGTACCCGTCGCTTTATTGCCATACAAGTCACTGACATTGCATTGTACCAAATTTGGACCCATTGCAATCAAGTCGCCAACTTTGGGAGAACACACCACGCCCGCTGGGTTCACACCCACAATATCTGTGGCTTGTGGGGCTGTGTAAGTTATGGGTGTGGTTATGGTTGATGCAAATATATCATTGACAACCAATGAGGTATCAAAAACTGGTGGCGTCGTATCTTCTAGGGTTATCACTTGTTGTTGTTGGCTTTGGTTGCCTTGGGTATCGGTGGCGTACCATGTGATTGTCGTGTCACCAATAGGGAACTCGCTGGGAGCATCGCTGCTGATGATGTAACCTGAATAATCTGTTGCGGTTGGTTGTATGATGCCAGTTGCTGCAAATGGTGTAAGCAAGCCTGTGGCTTCCACTGTTATATCAGCGGTCGCAGACATAACAGGGGCTTTTGTGTCAACGACTGTTATTAATGTTTGGCAAGTGCCCGTGTTATTTGAACCATCGGTCGCCGAATAAATTACCGTGGTATTGCCCAATGGTAACGCCGCAGGTATATTATGTGTCGCGTAGACAACAGGTAAGTCCGTATTTTCAGATACCGAAATCCCTAGCAAAAAGTTGCGCATGGCTTTATTGGGCTCTTTTTCTGGCTCGCTTAAATTTGCCACAAAACCGCTGTTATCATTTTTCTCTACCGATATTCTTGCGGGGCAGCTCAAAACAGGTGCTTGGGTATCATTGATCACATGGATAGTGACCGTTGCGGTATTGGCGGTTGCTCCAAATGGGTCGCCTGCACTGTAGGTAAAGGTTTCGGTGCCAATAAAACCATTGCTTGGTGTATAACCAATCTGTTGGCACACCTCTCCTTGTGGTAAATTGCTACAAGTTACGGGAATAAAAGGCGAGGTATCAAACACATGCAAACGGTGCAATGGCGCATTTTCCGCCACATAGAACCGGCCAGGGCCAACAGTCATAGAGGTAATCGTACCAAAATCGCCAGGTTGCAAGAAGCTAAAGAAATCATTGGGATCGCCATTGGGTATGAGCCTTTCAAGCAATGTGCCATCGGGTGTGTACGCCGAAATTCGCGGCATGCGGTGGGTTTCGCCATTGGCACCCAAATCAGGATAGAAAATATTGGCAAAATCTGTCACCCAGAGCTTATTCAAGGCATTGTCAAAATAGAGCTTGCCATAAGCGTGGTCATTATTGAAATCTAGCTCATAATTACCATCATTATCATCGTCTCCTATAAAGTTCAAAAAATTACCCAAAACAAATCGGGTCACATGGCTAAAAGGTGCTTGGGTAATATTACTGCCATAAATTTCACCAGCATCACTTAGGGCAAGATCTCCGTAGATATTAGGCGATGTATAACCGGTGATAATGGTTTGCGTTGAATGATCTAATGGTATATTTACAAATCCATAATCCTCCAAAACAACAATATCCGTTGCATTTACATCAATGGCAACAAGAGTTGAACTGTTATTGACATAAAGCGGATTATAAGAACTAAACTGATTGTAGTTATCAACACCAGTTAATACTTCAATTTCACTAATTGACGCCACATTATTACTGTCGCCTGTTTCCATCAATAAGATATGACCATTATCCATTAAAGCTATATCTCCATACTCCGTTTGTGAAACGGGAGAAAAGGCATTGGGGGAGGGAGCATTTTGGTATAAATTAATAACCGCATCCAAACGCCCAGCCAAATCATAACGGTACAAATGTTGATAACCTATGGTGTTTTTATCCAAAACATAAATTAAACCGTTGTATTCTTCGATTGCCAAAATATCAACCATGGCGGGTAAACGCAGCACATCACGTTCAGGATTGGTGCAATAGATTGGGTTTGTGCCATTGGTGCCACCGCCGCAACTGACCAAACCAGTTGTTTTATTGAAATCTTTTTCAACGTATTTCATTTCTGTTTGGTCAAACAAAGTAATCTGGACTTGAGAGCCATCGGTATCAAACACAATGTCACGTGGATTCATGAGAATTGGTAAAGCTGGGTTGTTTGGACCATCGGGGTCATCAAGCAAAGAATTTAAGTTCCAAGACCAATAACTACTAGGTGTCAAATCATTCCAATCAAATACATCCAATTTTTTGGCACTCCATGAAGCAATGAGCATTTTTCCAAAATCTGTTTTATTATCGCCAGTATTAAATTTACTTATAGCATCAACCTTGAATGGTAGCGTTGCCACCACGGTTGAACTCAATAATGTATAAGTTTGATTATTTAAACTGCCGCTACCAGTTCGGGATAACTCAAATTTCCACAGCTCGTTATCCTGTTGATCAGCAATCATCACTTGGTAATGATTACTACCAGCGGTTTCAATGGATAAACCTGCGGGTTGTTGTAGACCTGCGGGAAGTGTGAATATCTCTTTCTCGATAGTAGTATCCGATAGATCATTATAAGTATAGCGATAAACTTTTCGTGCCAGCCAATCGGCTATCCAAATACCTGACTCTGTGCCGGTAGGTCTGAGTACTTGGTAGAGTGAATCTTGCCTAGAATCCAGATGTTTTGAATCGGTCATGCTGATGGCAGAGGGTGTAATGCTGAGATTGTAGCGATTGACCACTTCGCCGCCAATACTAAAGACATCACCTTGGAAAAGATAAAGTTTTTTATCATCAGGAACACTCAATAAAATACCTCTTTCGCCATTAACAAAGACTTTTACCATACCTGAAGCTTCACGAAGCATACCACTGGTGGTAAATCGTGTTTGAAAAATAGCCTCAACTTGGGCATCCAAATTGCCGCCTTGATTTGGCTGGTCGATAATATTAAAAGTTAATGGGTCATAATCGGCATCATTGCCCGATAAAGGCAGTTGCACTTGTGAATTTTGCCCAATGGTGTAGGTGACATCTTGAACAGTTGGTACTTGGTTAAAACTTTGCTCGCGCACAAACACTTCTTGCACCGTTTCTGTGACATTGCCCGAAGGGTCAGCGATACTCCACGTCACCAGAGAAATATCATTCACTGGCATTTGAGCGACAGTACAAGCGACATCTTGCCCCAAAACATTGTCCACATAACACTCAATATCTGGCGAGATACTGGCAAAATCAAAATAAATTGGTGGATGCAAGTAAAAAGTAGACGGAAATCCCTCACATAAGTTAGTAACACAGCCAACGCCAGGGTCGGTAAAATTAATGACAGATGTGCCATCAGGCACAGGAATACCCACCGAATCAAGCGGAGCTAAATCAGGCGGTATCGAGTCTTCCACAACAATTCGCATACTGCCTGTAGTAACATTTCCAACTCGATCGGTTAAAGTGATGGGAATATCCCAATTGCCCAAAGGATAAAAACTTGCCACAGGAAAATCCAATTGCAACTCTGATTGGGCTGTACAGTTATCCGCAATACCCAGCCATGAACTATCAAAAGTATAATGTTTATCTGCTGGCGGATTACCAGTAAAAGAACGTGGTGGATAAGCATTGACCGTTACGCCTCCCGTTTCTAATGCTTCTAAATGCACCTCTAAAGGCAAAGCCGTGATTTCTGGATTAAAATATTCCATCACATTAACATCTTGGTAATATTCAACTTTCGGCACGACATTGCCCCACACATTAGCGGGCATGTTTTCATAAAATGTCATGCGATTATTGCCATGTTCGTACTGACATGTAGTGCTTGTACAATAGTTAGGGTGTTGGTTACGGTAATTGTTCTTCCAAGAAGCAAAATTGCTTAAAGCAACATTCTCAAAACCACTAAAACCAATATTATCAATAATTAAATCCGCTAATCCATTCAAAATACCACTCAAATTTATATCTGGCAACTGCGGAGCGTTAGCAAAGACATTGGATAAATTTGGACCAAAGCTTATATCAATGGTTGATAATAAAGCCGCATTACAACTTAAAAAAGCAGCTGGAATATGAGCGATATCCTTCTCTGCTGAAGGATAAGAGCCAAAAGGTGAAGTGTAGGCAAACTCACGGTTGGTGAAATCACCAAAGCCTGTTACTTCTCTAGTGCTGTTATCAATAGATACATTTAATGTTGCTGTACAAGATTGAGGAGAAGCAGTATTATCAACATCAATATCAAAATTTGGCGGAGCCGAAGGTATGTAACCAAAAGCTTGAGCCTGTTGCAATTTTTGCAAGAGGGATAAATCATGAAACCCAGCATCAACAGGAATAGGTGGACAAGTGGCAATTATTGTCGCACCTGCAATCATTAAACCAGAACCGATGGCAATACGTTTTTTAACATTACCCTCAGAAAACAAGCCAAAAGGATCAAGCCCAGAGGTGACGATAGAAACCAAACCAAGATTGGTGATTTTATCCTTTCCTTTACCAAACACAAAAGAACCAAACTGTTGACACATCACAGGAAAACCTACCGTATCAATGGTTTGCAAGTTGCATTGTTCATTATAAGTATCGGCTATTTGTTGTGGGGTAGGAAATTTTACCGTAATCAAACCGCCGATACTGATGCCGCCTTTTTGTAATTTGTACTCTTGAGCTTGAGTCAGCAAGCTTATTAGAATTAAAAAAATACCTGTTGTTATTTTTGTTTTCATGATTAACCCTCTTGTGCGTTATTATTGACCCCATTTTAGAAAAATATAGCAACAAGGTGTTAGCACAAATGTTGCAAACATTAGCACATATGTTGCATATCAGTGAAATATAGGCAATTTAAGCTCGCAAATACAACAACAGTAGTTAAATCAATTCTCATAGAGACGAATTATGGTATAATCACTCGCCTTTAAATTGGGTTTAAAATATGACACAGACATGGTTAGTGACAGGTGGAGCTGGCTTTATTGGTGGTAATTTTGTACTGCGACAAGTATTAAAAAACAACCGAAAAATAATAAATTTAGACAAATTAACCTACGCTGGTAATTTAGATACCTTATCGCAACTGCAAAACAACCCAAACTACAGTTTTGTGCACGGCGATATTCGGGATGAAAAACTGGTTGCCAACCTCTTAAATCAGCATAAAATTGATGCCATAGTCAACTTTGCCGCCGAAAGCCATGTTGACCGCTCGATTGATGCACCCGATGATTTTATCCAAACCAATATCCTCGGTACTTTTAATTTGCTCCAACAAGCCCTCAGCTATTACCAAACACTTGATGCCAGCCACAAAGAACGTTTTCGCTTTTTGCACGTATCTACCGATGAAGTCTATGGCTCACTTGGAGACACAGGATTGTTTACCGAAGAAACACCGTATGCTCCCAGTTCGCCTTATTCTGCTTCAAAAGCAAGTTCCGACCATCTTGTTCGTGCTTACCACCACACCTATGGCTTGCCAGTTTTAACCACCAATTGTTCCAATAATTACGGACCCTATCAGTTTCCTGAAAAACTCATTCCCTTAATAATTACCAAAGCCCTGAACTTTGAGCCATTGCCAGTATATGGCGATGGCAAAAATGTCCGTGACTGGCTCTTTGTCGAAGACCATTGCCGAGCCATTGAAACGGTTATTGCCAAAGGAGCCATCGGTGAAGTGTACAACATCGGCGGCAATGAAGAAAAACAAAACATACAAGTGGTTCATGCCTTGTGTGATATTTTGGATGGATTACGACCCGAAATTGGTAAAACCCGTCGCAATTTAGTGACATTTGTGAAAGACCGACCAGGTCATGACCAACGTTATGCCATAGACTCATCCAAACTGCAAAACACACTAGATTGGCACCCACAAGAATCTTTTGAATCAGGTATTCGCAAAACAGTGCAATGGTACTTGGCAAACAAAACATGGTGTAATCGTGTTTTGGATGGCTCCTACCAAGGGCAACGATTAGGAGAAAGTGCATGAAACGCAAAGGTATCATATTAGCAGGAGGTTCAGGCACCAGACTTTACCCTTTGACTCATTCCATTAGTAAGCAATTGTTGCCGATTTACGACAAACCCATGATATATTACCCATTAACCACTTTGATGCTTGCGGGTATTCGGGATGTATTAATCATCAACACACCACACGAACAAATTTTATTTCAAAACCTGCTAGGCGATGGCAGTCAATGGGGCATTAATATCACTTATGCGGCTCAACCCGAACCAGGTGGTTTAGCACAAGCGTATTTAATTGGTGAAAAGTTTGTCGATAATCAGCCCAGTTGCTTGGTGCTAGGCGATAACATATTTTACGGAGCAGGTATGCAACAACTCCTGGCTCAAGCCGACAATCGCACAACAGGAGCGACTGTTTTCGGCTACCGCGTCAACGACCCACAAAGATATGGCGTAGCAGAATTTGATGCCTCAGGTAAGGTCATTGATTTAGAAGAAAAACCAGATGACCCACGCTCCAATTATGCCGTGACGGGACTGTATTTTTACGATAACCAAGCCGCAGATATTGCAAAAAATCTCAAACCTTCGCCACGTGGAGAACTGGAAATTACCGATTTGAATAAAGTTTACCTGCAACAAGAACAACTCATGGTAGAACTCATGGGTCGCGGTTTTGCCTGGTTAGATACTGGCACGCACGACTCCCTGACGGATGCCAGTAACTTTATTGCCACCATTGAAAAAAGGCAAGGCATCAAAATTGCCTGCCCTGAAGAAATCGCTTACAAACACAACTGGATAAGCCTAGAAGATGTAGAAAATCTGGCACAACCCATCAAGAAAAATGGCTATGGGCAATTTTTACTCTCAATCGTGGAAGAAAATTCATGATAGTCAGCAAAACACCTTTGGCTGGAGCTCTGGTTTTTGAACCTGTTGTGCATGGCGATGAACGTGGCTTTTTTATCGAAACATGGAACCATGAACGCTACAAAAAAGCGGGGCTAGATGTTAAATTTGTGCAATCAAACTTATCAAAATCCAGCCAAGGTGTCTTACGAGGCTTGCACTTCCAAAACCCCAAGCCACAAGGCAAACTGGTGCAAATTATCAGCGGTGAAGTATTTGATGTTGCGGTTGATATTCGCTTAGGCTCGCCCACTTTTGGGCAATGGTATGGCGTCACATTAAGTGCAGACAACCACAAGCAATTCTACATTCCTGAAGGCTTTGCTCATGGTTTTTGTGTGTTATCAGAAGATGCCATTTTTTCCTATATGTGCACCAATATCTATGATGCCACTGCCGATTGCTCACTGTTATGGAACGATGCCCAAATTGGCATTGATTGGCCGCTTGCCCAACCCTTGTTATCGAATAAAGACAAAGCAGCCCAAACTTTAGCACAAATCAACCCCCAAAAACTACCCAAATTCCACGCATGAAAATATTATTAACAGGCACTGATGGA
>CAZQMH010000122.1:0-8162 GCA_964594435.1 uncultured Alcanivoracaceae bacterium | reverse complement strand
AATCAGGTGGAAAATTGCCCAAATTCACCTTTTCCGCAGTAGGTTCTCTATTCTCAGAAAAGCTCCTAGCAAACCCCACAAAAGTGGGGTTTTTATTGCCAATGACTAAACAACGCTTTGGTGGCGTCATACGATTACACGGTGAGGTCGCTTTTGAAAAATTACGTAACGCTCATGTCTGTGTGATAGGCATTGGTGGTGTTGGCTCGTGGGCATGTGAAACTTTGGCTCGAAATGCGGTCGGGAAAATCACCTTAGTTGATGCAGATGATATTTGTGTGAGCAATATTAATCGCCAAATTCATGCCGATAGCCAAACCATTGGGCAAGAAAAAGTCGCTGCCATGGCTCAGCGCATAAAAAACATCAATCCTGATTGTAAAATTCAGCAAAAACCCCAGTTTTTCCTACCAACGACAGCCACTGATCTTATGCACAATGATTTTGATTTCGTCATTGATGCCATTGATAGCATAAAACACAAATGTTTACTTATCAGTCTTTGTCATGAACAAAATATAGCCCTTATTACTGTGGGCGGAGCAGGCGGAAAAACTGAAATCTCCGGTATACAAATCTGTGATTTGGGTCTGACTTATGGCGATAGATTATTAAGCAAAGTTCGGGCTACATTACGCAAACAGTATGGTTTTCCAAAATACCAGCATAAAAAATTTAAAATTATGAGTGTTTTCTCCGCCGAGACGGTAAAAATGCCGTGGTGTGATTTAGATGAGAATCAGCAAAAGAGCAGTTTAAAGCTCGATTGCAGCAATGGCTTTGGCACCGATATGGCGGTGATTAGTGTTTTCGGTATAACTGCCGCACATTATGCCATTCGCCAGTTGATAAATGCAGAATAAACACCATATAGCCAATTTAGTGAAACAAAAAGAAATTATGAGCGAAGATTTTAAACAATATATCTGTGTGGTCTGCGGACTGATTTATGATGAGGCAGAGGGCTGGGAAGATGACGGCATAGCCCCAGGCACAAAGTGGGAAGATGTGCCTGAAACTTGGATGTGCCCTGATTGTGGTGTCACCAAAGAGGACTTTGAACTGCTGGATTAATGCTGTTTTAGCCTTTATTTTAAGGTCAATGAATTCATGAATTTTTGGGCGACCTTCTTATCAAACTTGGTCTTAAATTGCGTGTAAACCACTTGGTAAACTACGGTTCCGTGTGAAAATATTCTAAAATTAACCATCACTTTGTTGGCTCCACTTCCTCTTTCAATGAGGTAGTCAAGTGCTTCTCCCGTGCCCAGTTGTACCACTTTTTTCTTGTGAATTAAGGCATTGTTGCTTTTGACAAAATTTTTGGCAAATTGCAGATGTGTTGGGGTGGCAATTTCGGCGGTGATTTGTTGTTTGTAATCAGTGGCAACCATTTGGAAAGTGCCTTCGGTGGAGTTAGCGGTCAAGTTTGTTGCCAACTTGCCGTTTGCCATTTTTTGTTTTTCTTCCACTTTTCCTATAAGTTTCATGCTGATTGGCAAATATTTTGATTGGTACAAATGCCAGTTAAGTTCTTTTTTAGGTGCTTGAATGCTTGCTGTGCTTGTTGGAACTGTTGAGGCTGTTGAGGCTTGTGTCCGTGCACTTGCCGAACTTGGGCTACTTGACTTTTGTTGGCTTGCACCAACTGTCAATTGTTTAAAAGATTTTGCTGTTTCGGCACAAAGTTCATCAAACGGCCAGGATTTCAGCTGTGCAACATCATCATCTGATCGTAATGTCCACACTTCAATAGCGGTTATTTTGTAATCTTGCCCGACTTTTTTGCCACGTTCATAATGCCCGCCGCTAAGTGTCAAAGCAAAACGTGAGGTATTTTTTCGCAAGGCATCAACCACATTTATCATATTGCTTTGGTAGGATTTGACCAATATTTGTGGGCAATAGCTGTTGCGAAAACTGATTTTCTTGTCAAAAACTTGCTGTATAAGCTTTTGCAAGGCTTCTTCTCCTCGTGCATTAAGCCGAGTTTTTGAACCTTCGACATAAAAACCAGGGAATGCCATAGCTCGAAACATGGCTTCTACGTGTTTTTTATCTGCCGTTCTCAAGCTGTTATAAATATAGGCAAAGGCTTCTTTATCGCTTGCAAAATGTGGGATTTTTACAGAGGGCAAACCTGAAAGTTGTGCACTTGCTTGCTTTTCTGCCGCTTTGCTGGCTTGGGTTCCCATGGCATTAATTTCTTCCTTGCTATATGTGTGTTTGGCAATGATTTCCTGTTTGTCTTTAGAGGATATAAAACGATTCCACGGCTTGTTAACGTCTTCTCGATAAAGTCTGACTTTATAATCTACTGCTAAATCTTGGACTTCGGTATAGCTGGCAATAACAGAAAATTTTGCTTGAACATGGATGCTAAAAGAGTTGGCAGTGTGCCACTGTACTTGACGAACTTTAGGGTCTTTCGATAGATGTGGCCCATCTAAATCACTGACCATTTGGTTCCAGTAATAGGATTGCACAAATTTTACAATGTCGCCGTTTAACAGTTTTAAAATCTCCGCATCTGATGGGGTGGGTATACCTTGGTATTCGCTCCAGGCTGTTTTTAGTTTGTCAAAATCATAGTTTTCTCCAACGATACGGTAGCGGGCTTCTGCTCCTATGAGTATTTTTGCGTTGGGAAATTCTTTAATACCTGCATCAATTTTATAGGTTACACCTCGTGTCCACCAGTGTTGCAGATTGTAAGTTGAAAATGTACCACCGCTTTTCGATAGTTCAATATCTTGCATTTTCGGGCTTTTAATATCTTTGATAACTTGTTCGTCTGTTGGTTTTGCCGCAATTACTGTGTTTGTAATGATGACAAGAAAAATAAATAACTGTATTTTTTTAAGCATAATTTTCTACCTGATTAATTTAATAGTTGCGTATTAGAACAAAACTTGAGCTTGCTATTCTGATAAAGTTCTGACAATGTTCTGAAATTTTGCATCAAGAGTCTATTCTACGACCATTTTTGTGTTGACAAAGCCTTTGGTATGAACTTTTTGGATAATGTCGATGATATTATCACTTTCTAATAATGGTCCAATTCTCACCCTAAAAAGGGGATTTTTGCTGGCTGTGTTGGAAACATGTACTGGCATGAGAACGGATTTACTGATGCCTTTGGCAATGTCGAGAGCTTTTGCTTTTTGTGAATAAGCGCCGATTTGTAGATATTTCAGTCCTTGTAAATTGTTATCTGTTTTGTACTGCGGTAGGTCTTGATTTGGTGTTGGTATGTTTTGAACCTGTTGTGTGGGTTTTTGAGTTTGAGGGTGTAACAAGCGAATATGGACTTTTGCCAATCCTTTCTTGTCATAATCTAATGCCTTGGCAGCTGCCCAAGATAAGTCAATTATCCGTTTGCTTTTAAAAGGTCCACGGTCATTTACCCGCACAACAACCTTTTTATTATTGGCTAAATTAGTGACTTCAACATAACTGGGCAATGGCAAAGTTCGATGAGCTGCGGTTAATTTGTACATGTCAAATGTTTCCATATTAGAGGTTTTATGCCCATGAAATTTTTTGCCATACCATGATGCCATGCCCGTTTGTTCAAAGTTTTTTGCCGTATCAGCTAAATAATAAGTCTTACCAAAAACAATATAGGGCGAATGATTGCCGTATTTACTTAAAGGTTCGGTTTGAATATCCCATGCTTGCAAAGACGATAAATTGAAGTCCGTATTTGTCGGTGCCCTATCTTGTTGGATGGCATAGCGTCCAGCATTGGTTAATGAGCTTGTTGGACTTGTTGTGTTAGTGTGTTTTCTTGCAGTTTTTTTAGTACACGATACAGTTAACACACTCAAAAGGAGAATAAATATAATCTTTTTCATGGGCTTATTATACAAACTTATTTTTTAAATACAAATTTATAGTTTTTCCATTTTTGTTTTTGACTTTGATCTATTTTTTGTCCGACTCGGCTATAACTTGGGGTTTTAATAGCACGCCCTTTTATGTCTTGGCGGTAATTCTTTATCGACTCTTGCCAATCTAAATCTAACAATTTTAAGATTTTTTTAATTTCGTTAAAGGGTTTTTCGACTAATTTTTCATATTCCACGACCACATATTTAAGTTTGTAATGGTTGAGTATGTGTTCGCCTAATTGCTTTATTTCCTGCAAATAGTCAACGGTATTTTGCCAGTCTAAAAAATTGACCATCGCTGCATTGAGGCTAAAATTTTGAAAGTAACAACTCAATGCCACATCACGCAAATCACGGGTAGAAATGATAAACCGGGCATTGGGGAAAATTCGGTATAAAATTCCGATATGGATGTAATTTAACGGTAACTTGTCGATAATTATGCTACTTTTGGGCTTGTTATTGGCTTGCAGGTAAGCATCTCTGGCATCAAGGTAGAGATTTTGTAGCCGTGTTATTTCATTATTTGTGAGTTGTTCTAATGACTGTAAACTTTTATTGGGACTTAAAAATTCCTGTAACATTCCTGCAACCAGAGGTTGTTCTTCTATGCTTTGGATTTCACTGTGAGCCATGAGCATGTTTTCTAAAAGTGTCGTGCCTGAACGTGGAAAACCAAGCATGAAGGTGATGTTTTGTTGACAATTGCTAAATTTATGAAACTGTGGTACTTTTCTAAAGTAGTCCAATTGTTGGGCTAGTTTTGTTCGTGAGTAGTAGTTTTGTTGGCTTATTTGTTGTGGTTTTAGACTTTTTTTAAGTGCTTCATTGCTTAATTTATAATGGCGGAATGCCGCTTTGAATTTTTGTTGTTTTTCTTTGCATTGTGCTAATAGCGAATAGTAGATGGATAAATTTATTGGATTAAGTGCGGTATTTTGTATTATTTTTAGGTGTTTTTGGGCTTTTTTAGGCTGATTTTTTCGTAATGCCAATCGAGCCAATACCATTCGTCCATAAAAGTTTGTCGGTTTTATTTGCAGGCAATTATTGGCAGCAATCTTTGCCTTTTTTAAGTTGTGCAAATGTTCATAGCCTTGTGCGAGCATTTCGTAATTTTGCAGGGATGCCTTTTGCTTTTCTGCTAAATTAACCAGTGCTAAATATTCCCCCTTTTGCAGATAAAATTGCAAGTTTATGGCAATAATTTTTTCGCTTTTGGTAACGATTTTATCCAGTAGATCCACACCTTTGTCGTATTCACTATTTTTCAGATAGCTTTCAAGCAAATAGATTTGCAGGGTTTGGTCATCTGTTTTCTCACGGTAAGCTTGTTCTAAATAACCTTCGGCTTGCGTGTATTGTCGCAGATGAAAGGCACTTATGCCCGCCAAAACCAAGGCGTCCAACTGATTACCGTAGCTGAGTATTTGTGTGGCTATGGAAAGTGCTTGAGAAAAATCATTGTGCTTTAGGGCTTGAAAACCCTTTTTAAGCTGCTGTTGTATCTTGATTATTTTAGCCATGATGTCGGTGTCAAATCAAATGCGACACTGATTCTGTCATCATCTGTAATGTGGGGTATGGTTTGGTGATAAAGATAGGATGGAAATATGACTAATTTGCCCTCAACTGGCTGGATATAACCGCGTTTTTTTGTGCTTGTTAATGTTATATCATGAGGAATACAACCGTATTCAAAATAACCTTCATGCTGTTGTGCATTTTGGGTAATTGTTGGTACTTTGCAATAATAGGCTCCACTTATCCATGACTCTTCGTGAATATGTTTGTCAATAAATCCATCACCATGTACCCATGTCGCCCATGAGTTTATGCTGTAATCATGGGTTTTGTGTCTTAACATATGGTGTGTGCTGTCTTGTGGCAATTGATTGATGTAGTTTTCTATTTTTTGGGCTAATAATTTTTTAAAAACTTGAATGGATTTTGTATTATCGGCAAATAAATCAGCTGTTAGGTAGCCATTACGAGCGGCTAATCCGTAGGGTTCCTTGCGTAACTGGCTGTGCTTTTTTATGTCGTTTTCAAAGTCTCGGTTAAAATCCTCTAAACTCGCATAATCTGGTTGTGGATTGAAACGAAATTCTTTGACAAAGTACCCCAATGCCATCAATTCTTCCACTTCTTCAAGTTTATTTTGAGCCAGCTTACTGATGGCATAATAGGCGATGGCACGTTGATCGGTTGTATCGAGTTTGATGGCTTTTTTTAGATTCTTTTCGGCACTTTTGTTTTTATGTAATTGCAATTTGATGATGCCTTTTAAGCGTAAGGCGGTGTGGTGGTGTTTGTTGAGTGCTAATAAATTTTGCAAAATCTTTAAGGCTTGTTGAGGTTGTTGCAAGTTTTTTAAGATTTCGGCTTTATCATACAGATAGGATTGGTTTGTGGCATCTAGTGCAAGGGCATTATTAATGCATTTCAAGGCTTGTGTATTGTTATTTAATTTTTGCCATGACAATGCCATAGTGTGGTGAGCCATATGATAGCTGGGATTTTCCTCTAGGCATTTCTGAGCGTATTTTATCGCCTGTTGCAAATCTTTTTCGTCGGTTAAATGCGAATAGGCAGCCCCAACATTATAATAATTCAAGGCATTTTTTTCGTCCTGTAAAATTTCTTTATAGATTGCAACGGCCTGTTCAAATTTACTGAGCTTTGAATGAGATTTTGCGACGATACTTTTGATAAAGATATCTTCAAAAAAAGGAGAGTTTAGGTAAGTCTCACAGATTTGATGATATTTTTTTTCATGTAACAACACCAAGGCGTAGCTTTTTTGCCATTCTACAGTATTTTGAATATTATTTTGCGAGTGTTGGCAATGGATTTTTAGTTGTTCAATATTAAGTGTTTGTCTGAAATGCTTCAGTAGCAAATACCAGGCTTCGTGACAAGCTTCTTGGCTTTTCACCAGCTCAGTTAGCAATACAATTGCCTTAGAATTTTGTTTGAGTTCAAATAGACATACAGCACTATTTATTTGGGAAGCTTGTCTGAATTTTCTGTCAGCTATGGCTTTGTTAAAAAAGCTAATTGCTGTGGTGTAATTTTGTAAATTGAGCGATGCAAGACCTGCATGGTAATTGTTTTGAGCATTGTCGTTTTTATTTAACAATGTTTTAAAGACACTAAGAGCCAATTCAAACTGCTCAAGCTTTAATGCCGCTATGCCTTTGAGTTCAAGTACACGACTGTCATCGCTGTCTATGGCAATAATCTTATTAAATTCATGTTTTTGATAATAGTGTAGAGCTTGAGTAAACATAGTTATTTCGCCAACAACCAACCAGTAATGGACAATCGTGGGTTTTGAGCAAAAGGGGTTACATAGGAGACAAAATGATTCTGTGGTACTTTGAAAATTGATAAGCTGTTGTATTGAGGAATTAAGGTTTTAACAATATGACCTTTTTCATCCAGTATATGTAACAAGCCGCCCCAATCGGGATTCCAGTCTTTGCTTAGACCAATAACATAGGCATACAGGCGACCTTCCTCATGGTGTTCATCATTATGTTGGGTGAGAAATTGTCCTGATGTATAGCGTGTGGCTTGAGCGTTGATTTTTATTACTGCATCATTTTGAGTAAGTTGTCTGAAATACTGTATCGTGGCAGGTGTATTGAGCCATTCTAATACTGAATTAAGCAAAAGCTCAGGATGCCTTCTTTCGATATAAGCCGTCACCATCATATAAGTGCCATAAATAAACTGAAATGGCTGGTTGATTTGTTTTTTAAATTTTTCCCTGTGCTTCTTGGGCAAGTCCTTTAAGTCATCACAGTCTAAAAATGTTTGTGGCTCTCCATCCAAACGACAAGCAATACCCCACGGCACGTCTTGGTTCAAACAGGTATAAAGTTGATGAGCAAATTCATCCTCTAAAAAGTTTTCTATGCGTAAATATTTATGAGCATTAAGAAGATTTGCCAATGTTTTAACATTGTTTTTTGGATTAATGTGTTGCATAAAAATAAAGCCCGTACGAGACGGGCTTTATTATACTTCTTTACTTGCGTAAAGTTAACTATGTTTCATTTATTTTAGAAACGTTTGTTAACACTTAACCAAAAATATCTACCAACACCATCATAATTATTCACTTCATAACTATTGTTTGAGGCTTGAATTGAAAAAGGAGGTCTTTTATCAAACAAGTTTTCAACACCCAATGATAAAGTTGTATCGTAATCAGATAAATGGTATGAGAAATTTAAATCATGATGCACTAAACCGCCAATG
>CAZQMH010000121.1:0-8263 GCA_964594435.1 uncultured Alcanivoracaceae bacterium | reverse complement strand
ATTATAAAATACTTGCGGAAATGTTTAATTCAATACCATAAAACATTGTTAACAATGTATATAGTGCATAGCTTCCTATCGTCAGCTACGACACCATATACTAAACGTTGTACTTCATAAAAAAACTAAAACCAGAATTCAAGAAGATTTATGAATTATCAAACATTTTAACCACATCTATATTTAAAATCACTTGTTGATTGTTATTGGACTTTAGAGGTTCCAGCAGAAAATGATGCAGGAAAACAACGGATTATACCTGATGGTTGTATTGAAATGGCTTTTATTCTTGGAGACGATATAAAACGATAGACTTCTGAAAATGAATTTATCTTATAACCACGTGCTATGGTGCTCGGACAAACCATTAAACCTTTTTATATAGAGCCTACAGGGTTTGTCAATACATTTGCTATTCGATTTTATCCTTATGGTTTTGCCAATTTTGTAACAATACCAATTAAAAATTTGGCTAATTAAGAAACGCCTATAAAATTACTGTTTGGTGAAACTATTTCAAGGGCAATAGTACCAAATATGTGATATCCATTGCATTAATCTTTTAAAAATATAGCTATTATGAGCCTTATAAAAAAATGAGGTGCGAAAATGAGAATGTTTAAAACAATGGTTTTGCTGTTATTTTTAATTAGTTTTAATGCTTTTTGTATCGTTGATTACGACATAGTCTATGTACGTCAAGTGCGTTTTGGCGATGATGTCAATACCACTTGGCCTGAAGTTTTTCATCCCGCCAAATTGGATGCTGGTGCTGATTTGGTGTTGTTGCATCCTGATGGCAGTGAAGAAATTTTAGTGGATTGCATGATATGCAGTGTCACCGACCCAGTTATTTCTTTTGATGCCCAATGGGTTTATTATAGCCTGTTTCATGATTTGACCCAAGTTAATACCCAACGCGGTAATTTACCCTTGCTTGGTGCTGATATATTTAGGTTGAATTTAGCCACTCGCGAAATTCAACAACTCACTCATGGTGAATTTACTCCCAATACTGGCAATGGCAATTGGGATGAAAGTAATCCGCTTAATCCATCGTCAGAATTTAATCGCTTAGGCTATGGTATCTTAAACTTAGGACCGATGCCCTTGCCCGATAATAAACTTGCATTCACCAGTAATCGCAATGGTTATGTTCCGACCAAAGGATTTACTAACCCTACCTTACAGTTATTTGTGATGGATATTGATGGAGAAAATATTCATGCCATTGCTCCTATGACTCTGGGCTCGGCATTGCACCCGACTATTTTAAATGATGGAAGGCTGATGTTTTCCAGTTACGAATCTCAAGGGATTCGCGATCATCGATTATGGGGAATTTGGACAATCAATCCAGATGGAACTCATTGGTCGCCATTAATAAGTGCCATGACCGTGCCTAATGCTTACCATTTTATGACCCAAAACTCCTCTGGTGAAGTTGTGGTTGATCAATATTACAATCTCAATAACAATGGTTTTGGTGCATTATTTGCTTTACCTGCAACACCCGATAGTTCTTTGCCGCCTTTTGGCAGTTCTGATCCTTTTTTAAATATTCCGATTGATTATACGGGCAATTTTGGTCCATCCACCTTTAAGGATTCATTTACACCGCAAGGTTACCATGCGATTACGCCAATGACTCATCCTGCTGATTATGCAGCGCCTTTGTTTACCATTGGCGGCGATATAAATGGCCCACGCGTGGGAAAATTCACCCATCCCTCCGCAACCACTAATAATGATTTGTTGGTGGTTTATACCCCAGGTCCAGCTAATGATTTAAATCGCCCATTACAGACTCCGTATTATGATGCTGGGATTTATGTTATTGAAAATAGCGTTCCCGTTTGGAGTCCAAATGAATTGATTTTAGTAAAAAATGACCCCAATTATAATGAAGCATGGCCCAAAGCCGTTGTCCCTTGGTCGGCTATTCATGGGCAAGCAGAACCTGACAAAAAAACATGGTTAGCCAACGATGGCAGCGTGCATGCGCAACTACCCGCAGGAACGCCTTATGGATTGGTTGGCACCAGCAGTGTCTATAAAAGAGACTCATTTCCTGGTGTTGGCGATGCAAATTTTGATGGTTTGGATGCTTTTAATACTTCTGAAAATGATAAAAGCAGTAACTGGAAGTGGCAAGGAGCCGATGCAGGAAAGTACAGCAACAGTGATATTTGGGCAATCCGAATCTTAGCAATGGAGCCAATAACTGATAGGCGTTATGGGCCACAAAACGCCCCTTCAAACCACGCAGGTGATTTTATTAGCCATGCCAATGAAAAGTTACGCATTTTGGGAGAAATCCCATTGCGAAAATTTGATACCCAAGGCAACCCAATTTTAGATGACGAAAGCAATCCTGATACCAGCTTTTTAGCAAAAATTCCTGCCAATACACCATTCACATTTCAAACGCTTGATAGAAATGGCATGGTGCTTAATGCTTCACAAACATGGCATCAAGTACGCCCTGGTGAATTACGTGCCGATTGTGGTGGCTGCCATGCGCATTCACAAATGCCATTGGATTTTTCCACCACCCAAGCAGCTAGCGTCGATTACAGTGTTGTGGACCTAAGTACTTCAACACCTTTAATTACCCGTGATGAATTAGGCAACAATAGTATTGATGATGTTGCCACGTCTTTAGTAGATGTAGAATTTTACCAAGATATTCGCCCTTTATTGCAATCCAAATGCATTAGTTGCCATAATGCTAGCCAACAAGCAGGGCAGTTGGTTCTTGATGATACGGCGATTATTACCGACAACAAACCCGGAGATTACGTGCGACTTGCTGCCGACAGTGCTGCCGATTATGGTTATGAGCCGGTAATACCTAACAAAAGATGGAGACAAACCAATGCCAGTCGCTACATTCGTAAATTTCAAAGCCGCAGAAGTTTATTAATCTGGAAACTATTTGGGCAACGCCTTGATGGCTGGACAAATGCCGACCACCCAACAGAAGCCATCCCAGGTGATGAAACCACATTGCCAAATGGTGTTAGTGCCAATACTGCAGATTTAGACTTTGTAGCCAGCAGTGCCCATCCAAGTGGAGGAATGTCCAGTTTAACCATGAAAGAAAAAATGACCTTTGCACGCTGGATAGACTTAGGTGCGCCCTTGGATATTTCCCAAAGCAGAGGAACAAATCTTGGGTGGTTTATTGATAACTTAAAGCCAACGCTGACAATAAGCCAACCGCGACAAAATATTAATACGCAAGTTGTTGATAAAATAGTCTTTGCTTTAGCCGATGCCAATTCGGGTATTGATTTTGCCACGCTATCGGTAACAGCAGATTTTGCAGTAAATGGCAATGCGGCTAATACCGAATTAAAGACACTAGTGAGTCAAATAGATACAGGAATTTATCAAATTACATTTAATCAACCTCTACCAGTTGATTCAATTGAGAGGCATATTTTTATTGAAATAGTCGATAATCAGGGCAATGTCAAACGTACAGGTCTGCGTTTTTATACCTCTGATTTGATTTTTAAACATGGTTTTGAATAACCCCAAATCCCGATAGTGAAATCACAATCAGAGCACAAGTTCTAAATGCACCTAAGAAATTAACAAATAGCTTTATCACCAATCAGGTGGATTTAGTTTTTGTTAATTCCTTATGCACGTCAAGTGCATGCACTCTTTATTGCGATTCTATATCAGGATTTGGGATAACAGTAAACTCCTCTACTAAGTTTATTTAGTTATTCAAAACCTGTTTTAAAAATCAAATCCGTAGGAGGTGCCGCTAAAAACCAAGAAATATCTCTTGTAACTTTGGTGACATTACCAGTTAAGTCTTCAACACTTGCAAAAATCTTTGTTGATGGATTGTTAAGGCTTGTGCTTAATGCAATGGAAACAACGCCTGCACTATTTGCATTGCCTGCAAGGTTAGAGATACAATTGTCGTTGACATCTAATACGCAAACAACCAAGCTGTTGGTGTTGATGCCACTGCCTAAATCAACTGTGCCGATTTTGAGTTCGGTGACTTCATTGTTGTTAACCGTTGCTGCTAAATGCAATGTTGGCTTTTGTGTATCGAGCAATTCCAGCTGTCCTCCTGCACTACCTATGTCAATCCAGCGAGATAATAAACCCAATTCGTAGGGTGTAATTGATGTCGGATGATCGGCACCGAAGTCTATATCTGTGGGGTCATCACTGTCTAATTTATTGTCTGTTCGTTGATTGGCAGCCTTCCAGTAAAGCAAACTTCCACGCGAGTTAAGTGCGCGTATGTATTTAGTCAATTGTGGTCGCCTTAGAGTAAATCCATTACCCACATTGGTGACAACTTTTTTATCAGCCGGAACACAATTTTGAACCAAATCTCGAACCAAACAACCCCAAGTTGTGGTTGGGTCAAAGCTAAATCCTGTATTGAAAGCAGGTGGTATAGTGGGTCTATCTAAATTCAGTCCAGCAGCCGCACTCGCCCCACTGTGACAAGAGACGCAATGGTTTTCGAATATCGGTTGAATATCACGGTCATAAACTACTTGTAACCCATAGGTTGGAGTGCCTGTTGCATCACCTGTCGCTACGCCATTAACCGTATTTACGTTGTTGCCATTTAAGCCTGCCAATAAAGGGACGGTTCCTTCACCCAATTTTGGAATAGTATAATTGTTGGTGGCAGCAAAGGATTGCGAAAACTCTATTCGCGAAGGTTGTGAATGGACATGACAACCACCACAAGTTTTTTTCTCCCCAGGTCTAAGTTGTTGCCATGTTTGGTCGGTATTTAATGTACGACCATCGCAATCAACACCTTGCATCAAATAAGGAGTATTGGCTGGAAATCGTACCAAGAAGCTGGTATCAAGATTGCCACTAGGGTCAGTAATCCTGTTACCGTTTGAATCTTTATTGAGGACAGAAAACTCACCAAGTATTGCCACCCGTTCACCAGCGACATTGGCAATATCCCTCCATGAATTGCTACTTCTGTTGGGCATAACACCTAAGATGCGTACACCACACAAGTCATCATCGACATAATCAATAGTATCGGTTCCTTGATTATTGAACTGGTGTTCCCCTACAAAAGTAATGCCATCTCTTGGGTGCGTTTCTCTATCGGTAATTGATGCCGCACCTAACAGCCCAAAAGGTGTTCCTGTCGTTAGCAAGCCATGTTGAGTCAAAGTATCCGCACGTGGTATAAGTACTGGATGAGTAACACCATGAATGGCTGAATAGGGAACCGCTGCCTTTGCCATAATTTCATGCCAATTTTTAGAATCAACAATAAGTTCTAAATCATTTGGGTGCTGATTCGGAATAGATGTCGCTTTATAGATGCCTATATCACAGCCCGGAGTATCACTAACTCCTAATTGCTCAATTAAAGACGCCATTAAATTTATAGCCGTTCCTTGTCCTGAGCCAGTTGTAAAGGGCGGAGCCGTTAATCCGAGATGGGAGAAAATACCATTTCCCATAACAGTGGTGCAAGGACCTTTGCCCCAAGAAAGCATAAGTTCATTATTAGGTAAACCTGCTGGATGACCAACTTTACCCGCAAAAGGTAATGAATGGTCGGGATAATTTGGATTGGGTGCTGGTGTCGAGCCATTGCCTAATAATGGCATAAATTTTGCCATGTCATCACCATTGGTTGCCCATGAAGCGAAATTTATTACATCTCTTGGGACATAAACATCACCAGGGTTTGTTGCGTCATTAGGATTAATACCCTCTTGACCTTCGGGTTCTTGCATAACACCAACTAAAATACCTAAGCCGTTATTGTTACCGCGATAATAATCAGCAAACCAAACCCTGTCATCACTGGTTTGCCCAATAAAATGAGCAGCATCATGGTCTTCACCAAATGAGCTATTTAGGTGGTCGCCGCTGTGTTGCCCATAAAGTGCAAAATTTTCAGCACCATCAGGTGCTTGAGTATAAATATGAAATAAATTAGCAAGCGTGGTAAAAAAACCAGGGGAGCCATTGGTGTGTCGAAAAGGTAATCCACCAAAAATTTGCCAACTAGAATAAGCGAGCTGTCCATTTTTTAATAAAAAAGGATGTTGCTCTTGGGACAAGGAATGATGACTGGATAAATCTAAATTACTACCAAAAGGTAACAAATCCATTGCCCAAATACGTGTTCCTTTACCACTAGTGCCCATACGCCAAACCGATGTATGGGTGTTGCCATCTCGTGTAGATGTAAAAGCAATACGGTTATCAGTCAGGTATGCAGGCCCTGAATCATAAATACCACTGACAAAAGGCATCGAAGTAATCGCACCGGTAGCAATGTCAACTTTGTGCAAATGAGCTCCAGTAGTACTAAGGTATAAGTTAGGAAACTCAACAAATGCGGCATTTGCAGAGTCAGCATTGGGGTTAATGACACGAGCATTAATATGACGTGATTTTGTGACAAGTGTGCCTTCAAAAACCGAAAAAACCACAGTTTGTCCATCAAAAGAGATGGCGGGGTCAAGTGCCGCACAACTTTGAGAACCTTTGGCTGGAGTTCCAAAAGCAGTAGAACAATTGTATAAAACTGTTTCAATGCCACTGGCATTGCGATAAATTAAATCACATGGTGCACTAAAACCACCAAAGAAATGCGAAACATCTGGTAATGCATCATAAATATCTAATCCACGCATATTGGTTCGGGTTTGCGTATTAGTTACACCATTGACGGTAACGTTACCAGTAATATCAATTGATCCTGTTGTACGCATGCATCGCGAATAAACGATTGGATCAATAGCGAAACTGACTAATGGCAAGCAAATGATGGTAAAGAAAAAGAGTATCTTTACAGTCGGCTTTGGATTCATAATTCATTATAGTATTGTAGATAATAATGTATGTTATCCTGATTAAAATTTTATATTTGTGACTCAAATCACGTTGTTTCTAAACCCTACAATTTTTTAACTATCCTCCAAGCTATATAAAAACCAATTAAACCATCAAAAATCATACAAGATTGGGGCAGTTGTAGCAGTAACTCAGGTAATTCTCTTGGCATGAAATCCCAAACAATATGTGCAAACCATGCCAAAACAAATAGCCAAGGAGAGATGAAATAACCAGATATCGCTAAAGCAGTAATGACCGAGAAAACAATCCATTCAGGAGTTGTGCCAAGTGATACATAGGTTGAGCCAAGCCAAATAGTAAACAAAACCCAACCATACTTTTCTTCTTTAGGTTTTAGCCATATTAAGCCTAAAATTGGGAAAAATGGCAAAAAGGGAGCCGCAAATAGTAGTACATGTTTTGAAGCAGAAAAACCAACAAATCGACTGGTAATAACAATCAATATCAGTACGTAAATAGTGAGTAAAATAAAACGAAGAACTTTTTTCATGGATAAATTCATAATACTATTTGAGAGAATCTTAAATCAATCTCATGCCAATTTATGTACTGCATGTATCGTTTAATATAGGCTGATTTATTGTTTTTATAATCCACATAATAGGCATGTTCATACATATCCAATGCAATCAATGGTGTTGCCACCCATAATACGCCGTCGGCATGTTTGTCACTGGCTATATTGTACAATTCACCCGTGATTTGGTCATAGGCAAGAACAGCCCAGCCTGATGCTGTCTTTGCACAAGCTTGAAAATCGGTTGCCCAATTTTCCATTGAGCCAAATCTTTTTTTGATGGCTTTTTGTAAAGGTTCACTTGCATTTTTTAATTGTGTTTTAACGGATGACATTCCAGCAAAATAAAGCTCATGCAGTAAGACACTATTGGCTTTTTGGGTTCGAGCTCGCATCTTGCTCGCATAGCTACTGGCATCGAGAGTTTTGCCAGTTTTGGCTGCCATTTGGATTTGCTTGTCTAAGGAAAAATAACCTTGTAATGCTCCTCCATAATGAGCATCATGATGCGGTGTTAATTGTTCATTACTCAAAAGCCCAGCAATAGAATCATAAGGCAGTGGTATGGTTTTGCCAGTTATTAAAGCACTTTTGTGGTGTTGTTTTATCACTTTAGCAGTCACTGAATTAGGAGCAATAACTATTGTAGTTGCGGATAATAAAGAAGTTTGGATTAAATGACGGCGTGATATTTTGTTCATAGTATTATAAATAAGTTTATATTATAGGTGCAAGTTTATCATACACAACTGTATCAGAATTTAGGTACTATTCAAAGCCATTTTCAAAAATAATATCGGCGGGCTTAAATTCTTGTGCAATTGTCCAGCCAGAATTGCCAGCAGTATCGTA
>CAZQMH010000120.1:0-8271 GCA_964594435.1 uncultured Alcanivoracaceae bacterium | reverse complement strand
CCTATTTTGCTATTTTGTCCATAAATTCCATTCTGTTATGAAATATTCGGGTTAGACAAATTATTCTGTTTTAATAAATGTCATGCACCGTATTGGTGACGTTAAATTTACCAGTTGGTGTGACCAAACGCTTATCTTTGATAACTTTTTTAAGTTTCAAAGTTTTGTCGTCAACCACAACAATGGCAGATTTTTGTTCCTTGCCATTCCAAACAGAGAACCACACTTCATCACCTTTAGCATTGTATTCAGGTTGCACCACACGCTGGGCACCTTCATCACCTAAATCCGCCCATTTTGCAATAGGCAAGACCTTAAATCCAGCATCTAAGTTTTTGATGTCAAAAACCGCCACCGATTGCGAGAATTTTTTATCTGGATTAAGCGGTGCATCAACCCATAAATGTTTCGACTTGGGGTGAGATTTGACGAACAAAGAACCACCGCCCATGCCTTTTAAGACGCGAACCACCTTCCATGCGTTTTTCTTATGGTGTTTTGGATCCGTTCCTAAGAAAGTCACATGGTCATTACCCAAACCACTTGTCACCCAAACAGGACCATACTTAGGGTCAATTAAGTTTGCTCCACGTCCTGGATGAGGAATTTTAGTCACGTCAGTCAGTGCCACTAATTTTCTATCTTTTGAGTCAATGACCGCAATTTTGTTGGATTTATTGGCAGCTGTTAAGAAATAACGGTGCGTAGAGTCCCATCCACCATCATGCAAATAACGAGCTGCTGGGATAGTTGTTACCGATAAGTTTTCGACATCGCTGTAATCAACTAACAACACTTTGCCTGTTTCTTTAACATTAACAATAAATTCAGGATGTTGATGGGAAGCAATAATTGCCGCAACACGAGGTTCAGGATGGTACTCTTGGGTATCAACTGTCATGCCACGAGTGGAAACAATATTCAAAGGTTCCAAAGTATCGGCATCCATAATGGTGTATTGTGGAGGCCAATAGGAACCAGCAATAGCATATTTGTCTTCATAACCTTTGTATTTTGAAGTCTCAACCGAGCGAGCCTCCAAGCCTACTTTTATTTCGGCAACAATTTTTGGAGGATTCATATACAAATCAATCATATCAATTTTGGCATCACGTCCAATCACATAAATATAACGCCCCGATGCAGAAACACGAGAAATATGCACCGCATAGCCAGTATTTAAAGTGTTGATGATTTCTTTTGTATCGCCATCAATCAAAGCCACTTTTCCAGCATCTCGAAGTGTCACTGAAAAAATGTTTTTGATATTGATTTTGTTCATTTTTTTCTTAGGTCGGTCTTCGGGCTTAACCAAAACTTTCCAAGATGCCTTCATTTCTTTCATACCCCATTCTGGCGGCATGGGAGGTTCGTGCTGTAAGAAACGAGCCATTAAATCTATTTCATCTTTACTCAAATCTCCCGAAGTACCCCAGTTAGGCATACCTGCTGGTGAACCATAAGTTATCATAGTCTTTAAATAATCGGTGCCTTTTTTACGGGTAATATCTGTTGTAAGAGGCTTACCGGTCGCTCCTTTGCGTAAAACACCATGACAACCCGCACATCTTTCAAAAAAGATTTTGGTTGCTTTTTTACCTTCTGCGATAGTCATTTTGGGACCATCGGTAGAAACATACATTTTAGCATCATCAGGATTTATACCAGAAGGAGCACCTTCATAACCTTGTTCGCTCTTGCCAGGATGATCGGATTTTGTACCTGTTGGCACGGCGGCTTTGTGTCCTTTTTTGGCAGCGGCTACATCTGCTGCACTGACTTGAAAGCCCTTATTTCCCCAAGAATGGGTAACATAAGTAATAATATCGGCAACATCAGCATCTTTTAAGTAGGAGAAATTGGGCATAACTGCATTATAAGTCTTGCCATTTACGGTCACAGGACCCGTTAACCCACCAATTACGGTTTTAATTGTTCTGTTTTTATCTTTTAAAGCAAAATCAGATTTCGCCAAAGGAGGAAAGACTCCAGGCATACCCAAACCTGTGACTTGGTGACAAGCCGCACAATTATTGTTGAACAGAATTTTACCCGATTTAACTTGCGAGTCTAAAGACCCACTCAACATCTCTGCCTTATGAGTCGCCGTCGCATCAGCACTGTAGGCATTCGCCCCAGCTAATAAACTGGCAACCAATAAAGACTTTTTAAAAATTTTCATTTGATTTCTCCACATAGTAATAATATTAAGACATAAGGCACAACATGCCAAATTTGATAAGATTTTAACCAAATTTTAAGAATTGTAATTGACTTAAATCAAACCCTACAAAATCCTGGATTTAAGGATGTCCCAAATACCGCTCTCTGATTGTAATTTCATTATCGGGGTTTGGGATTTATATTTTTGGGCAAAAACAATACGATTTTGTACCAGCCCTGTATGCGGCGTATAGTGTGTTGATATTTGTTGGGATTAAAGCATGGAATAATGTATTAAATAATCAAAAGAGTTAAATAATTGTATTATGGTATATATTGATATATACTCAAATTATGTTTTTAATTAATTTAGTCAAAAAACTCAATCAAAACAAGCTGCCTTATGCCTTAGTTGGTGGCCATGCGGTTGCTTTTCATGGTGCGGTTAGGGGCACTATGGATGTTGATTTGGTTTTAAAATGGTCACTTAAAACATTAGAGGATACCGAAGCTCTACTGAAATCCATGAACCTGGTACCACGATTACCAATATCTGCAAAAGATGTATTTCATTTTAAAGAGGAATATATCAACAACCGCAATTTGATTGCATGGCATTTTTATAATCCAATTAAGCCAAGCCAACAAGTGGACATAATTATTACCCATGATTTATCAACGCTTGATTTTGTTACGGTTAATTACCAACAAACACCAATCAGAATTATTTCTAAAAAGGATTTGATTCAAATGAAAAAACAAAGTGGTCGACAACAAGATTTACTCGATATTGAGGCGTTAGAAAAACTATGAAGGCATTGCAAACATTTTCCGATGAATATTTAGAGCGTTGTAAGGACTTAAGCGTTGAAGAAAAGTTTGACTTTATTGAAAATTTTAGATTGATGCATTCGCAAGTAAAATCACCCTCTAAACTGATTAGCCTGAAAGTCCCTGAGCCGTTATTAGAGGCATTCAAACAAAAGGCGCAATTACAAGGCGTGGCTTATCAAACTCAGATAAAGAAGTTAATGCAAGCGTGGCTGGGTAATTAATTGCATCCCTAGGACTAGCTATTACCCACTATATTTACCGCTCCAAATAGTCATATGAAAGCCCTAACTTGAATGAACGACCTGGCTCAGCCGCACACCTCTTCGATTAGGAATTTGGGTCAAATCAAATAATGGCTTGAATCAAACATGGTTTTGTTGCCAGATGAGCTTTAATTTCAATAGCATTTATGACTTTTTCTGCGATTTCTAAAGCTTGATTTTCATTTTGGGCATGCACAAATGCCAGCGGTGTGTCTTTTTCAATTTTATCACCAATATGACAAAACTTGCTAAATCCCACGGCATAGTCTATTGTTTCGGCAGCGTGTCTACGACCACCGCCCATTTCAAGCAGTGCCAACCCAATTTCAAGGCTATTCATTGCTGTGACATACCCTGATTTTTTGGCAAAGACAGCTTGCATTATTGGGGCTTTTGCTAAATATTTATTAGGTTTTTCCAGCAAATCAAAAGGACCACCCAATGCCGCCACCATTTGGGCAAACTTTTGTGCTGCTTGCCCTGAGGCAAGCACTTCATTGACTTTTTTCTTACCCGTTGCAAGGCTACTAACCAGCTTTCCTTGCAACAACATTTGAGCCGCTAAGGTTTGTACCAATTCGTGCAGGAGTGGGTCGGGGTTTTGACCTGTCAAATAGGCAATCGCCTCATGCATTTCTAAGGAATTTCCCACGGTTGTGCCTATAACTTGACTCATATCGGTGATAATAGCGGTGGTCTTTACGCTTGCGGTTTCGACTATCGCTTGGGCTAAGTTTTTTGCGTCTTGTTGCTTTTGCATAAATGCTCCATTGCCCGTTTTTACATCCATCACCAGTCCGTCCAATCCTTCGGCAAGTTTTTTTGACAATATCGAGGCAACAATCAAGGGAATGCAATCAACCGTCGCCGTTATGTCACGTGTGGCATAAAATCGTTTATCGGCGGGGACTAAATTCTGTGTTTGACCGATGATAGCACAGCCAACTTGCTTAACAGTTTGACGGAATTTTTCAATACTTGGGCTGCTGTTATAACCTTTTATGGCATCGAATTTGTCGAGTGTGCCGCCAGTATGACCCAAACCTCGACCCGAAATCATTGGCACAAAACCTCCACATGCAGCAATAATAGGTGCCAGCATCAAACTTACCTTGTCACCGACGCCTCCAGTTGAGTGCTTATCCAAAACAGGCCCTGATAAATGCATATCTGACCAGTCAAGAACATCGCCAGAATGCACCATACTTTGGGTAAAATCATACCGCTCTGTAGCATTCATACCTTGAAAAAAAACAGCCATTGCAAAGGCCGCAATTTGCCCTTCGCTTATGCTATTTTTGGCAATCCCTTGGATAAAAAAATCTATTTCCCTAGAGGAAAGACTTTTACCATCACGTTTTCTTTTTATTATTTCTTGCGGTAAAAAGTGCATGGAAATAATTTAATCTTTGCTCTGAGTTTCTTCTGATTCTTCTAACTCTTCTAAATCTTTGGAATCTTGGGTATTTGCTAAAGAATTATCATCGGTTTCAGCCTGTGGCTGGGGTTCTTGAGTCTCTGTTTCTGTAACATCTTCTCCATGAGAGCTAACTTGTGCGAGCTTATCGGTTTCACTATTTTCGGGCTCATTTATATGCTGCTGCCCTACTTCTGCTTGTTGTAATTCTTCTGCTGTTTCGGCTTCCTCGATGATGGCTGTGGTTTCATCGGCTAAAAAACCAAGCGTAATGCGTTTATCTTTACGTTTTTCAATTTGTTCTTGGACTTGTTCTTCGGTCAATAACAACTTGGCACTTTGGGACAGATGATCAAAGACTTTTTTGTAACTTTGCGTTAAGTCATCGACCAAATCTGCTGTTTTTTCAAAATGTTGTTCCACATCTTTTTGATAAGTGTTGAGTTTTTGTTCAACTTTTTGTACTTCTGATGCATCATTCTTGTTATTTGAAGCAAAGTACATGATAAGTGCACCAATGACCAAACCCAATAGTACCGCAGAAAGAATATAAAAAACTTGATTATCCATTTATTTTACCTTGTTTAGAAATGTTGAGCTTCTCATTATACGCTGAGTGCTGTTAATTTTTCATGAATTCTTATAACTTTGCTTGAAAAAAGATACTTACTCACATTGTGACTTCCGTACCGAGATTTGCGTATTCATTCGTTAGTTTTGATTGTTTTTAATAAGCATAATTGTTAGGATACAGCACTTTATTTTGGGGACAACTTAATTATGAAACATATTTATTTATTGGCAATGCTCTTATTCATCACTGCTTGTGGACATAAAACGACACATAATATTAAAACAAACACACAACAAAAAGCTTACAATGGTGATTATTGGGCACACCGTTACACCTACCCAACCAATCAATACAACCCCGCATGGTTTAACCAAGCACGAAAACAACACAACAAAAACAAGAGCCAAGTACCCAGCGGAAAATTCAACAAAAACAACCCAAATAAAGGTTTAAACACTTCGGCATTTACCTCACTAGGCCCAAAACCCATGAATGCCTTTAATGGTGGATTTTCAGGTCGAGTCAATGTTATTGTCACCCATCCAACCGATGCCAGTATTGCCTATATTGGCGTGGATGGCGGCGGTGTGTGGAAAACGACAAACTGTTGTACTTCAGCAACAACATGGACAAATATCACCGATGACACTCCAATAAATGGAGCCGCAATTGGCGATTTACATATTGACCCAAATGATGCCAATACCATCTATGCAGGAACGGGAGATTTGCGTTATGGTTCCTATTCTTTTGGCAGTTCAGGACTACTACGCTCAACTGATGCTGGTGCGACGTGGCAAGTTCTGGGTGAAGATGTTTTTTCACCTTACCGTGACCAAGCAGTTGGTGAATTTCCGCAATACCAAGCCATTGGCAAAATTCGCACCAACCCCAATGACTCAAGCCAAATCGTTGTGGGTACAAAAACAGGCGTATTCTTCTCACTCAATAACGGCGTGGACTGGACAGGTCCTTGTTTAACCAATAGCCATACCACACAAAGACAAGACACTACAGGTCTGGAAGTTAATGCCAGCGGGCAAATTTTCGCCGCTGTTGGAACACGTGGCTTGCCAACCCCAGTCCAACCCGATTTAAACAATAACGGTGCCAATGGCATTTATAAAGCTGATTTTCCAAGCACAAACAGTTGTCCCAACTGGACATTACTGACCACACCAAGCAATGGATGGCCCACAGGAACGGCTCAAGGCAGCCCAACAACAACCATTGGCAGAATTGATTTAGCCATGGCTCCAACTGATAACGACATTCTTTATGCCCAAGTTGCCGATGTCACTTCTCGGGCAGTATTAGGCGTATGGAAAACCACAGATGCGGGTATCAATTGGACAAAAACAACCACAACAAGTGAATTTTTGGGATGTGCCAACAGCGGTCAACAGGCATGGTATGACATGGGCATGAGCGTCTCACCAAGCGATGCGAACACTATCTTTTTATCCGCTGTAGATTTGTTTAAATCAGAAAATGGTGGCAACAGCTTCACCAACAGCACCTGCGGCTACAACGGCGGACCAGGCAGTGGTGATTTTGTCCATGTTGATCATCATTCACGTGCCTTTGTTGCAGGTGACGATTCCAAACTCTTGGTTGGTTCTGATGGCGGAATCTATTATTCAGGCAATGCCAATAGCAGTGCCACAAATATGACTTACACCAATTTAAACACCACAATGAATACCATAGAATTATATTCAGGCGATATTTCTGCTAATTTTAGTGGCAATGGGGTCAAATATGCCACAGGTGGTGCTCAAGACAATGGTTCCAGTGTTGCCAGTTGGGCAGCTAATGAAACCGTAGCTTCCAAAGCCTGGTCACAAGTTTGGGGTGGCGATGGTTTTTATGCCGCCATAGAACCCATCAATAACCAACGCGTCTATGTCGAATCTCAATTTGGAGATATGGCTATCAGCACCTCAGGCATCAATGGATTATACTTCTTAAACCAAGTCAGTCCGTGGTCAAACGACACCCCACTGCCATTTGTCTTCTCTTTTCGCATGAACAAACACGACTGCACAGGCACATGCGAACAACTCATGGCTGGCACCTACCGCATTTGGGAAACCAGCAACGGTGGTTTAAACAATGCTGACTGGTATGTAAATTCACCCAATTTAACCAAAGGCACATTAAGCAGCCGCTCGCTCATTAACCAAATGGAATACGCCTACACCGATGGCTCAATAGCCGTAGTCGCCACCAATGATGGTAATGTACAATATGGCTTCAACATGGGAGCAGGTTCAACCAACTCTGCCACATGGGTCGATGTAACTGATGGCAACACGGTATTGCCCAACCGCCCTATTCTTGACGTCGTAACCTCAGCCACCACTGCAACCACCGCCTATGCTGCCGTTGGAGGATTTAACCAAAACACACCCACAACCCCAGGACATTTATTTGAAGTCGTATGTGATGCCAACTGCTCAACGATTACTTGGACAGACAAAACAGGAAATCTCCCCAATATCCCAGTAGACAGCGTCATGATAAACCCCAATGTACCAAACATGCTATTTGCAGGAACCGACTGGGGTTTGTATTACACCAATGACATCTCCGTCGCCTCACCAACGTGGTACCGATTTAGTGCTGGTTTACCGTCGGTTATGATTTGGGATATGACCATCGACCGCGGAGCCACAACACTCGCCGTCTTTACCCGCTCACGGGGAGCCTATGTCTGGCCCTTACCAACCTCAATCATTGATGACTTAATCTTTAAAAATGGTTTTGAATAACGGCTTTAAAAAACATTATCATGGTGCTGTTTATTGTTTCGCTTTATTGGGATTTGGATTAACGACGGGGGTCACAGAGTAAAAAGAGATTTAATTCCAAGGGGCAGACACCATGATATTGCAGTTTTCTGTTTGATTTATCCACAGATTCCACCAATTTCACAGATTTTTTAACTGCAATATCAAGCCTAATTTGCTATAATCTAACCATGCAACAACATTTATACAACTGCTCATTTCAACAAA
>CAZQMH010000119.1:0-8343 GCA_964594435.1 uncultured Alcanivoracaceae bacterium | reverse complement strand
GGCTTTTTATGAATTTTCTAGGTACATTAAGAACTTGTGCTAGCATCGTATTTTCACTATCGGGATTTGGGCATTATAACACAAAAACCTTATCCCGATAGTGAAAATACGATGCTAGCACAAGACCTTTATATACCAAATAAATCGCCAAAAATCCTTAGGAAAAGGATTTTCACGCTAGCCCACATGGATGATACGACTCATTGCCTGCACTCTTTTTTGTGATTCACTATCGAGATATGGGTATAAGGTTTAGCCTTTTTTGTGTTGCTGAATTGCTTTTTTCTGTTGTTTTAAATCGTCTAAATTCCATTTGGACTTTTTAGCGTGCTTAATGGCAAGTTTTATTTGGGCATAAGCATTGGTATAATGTCCTGTTTTGTCTAACAAAAGGGCTTTGTATTGAAAGAATTGGGGTGTTTCACCAAGTTTTTTAGCGTATTTTTCAAGGTAGTTTAAGGCATTTTTTACGTCTTTTTCACTTGCCTTATCGTTATCTATTATTTCTTTTGCATACACAATACCAGCACTTGCATTGCCATTTTTTAGAGACTGCAACAACCAGTAGAAGGCATTATGCCCAGATGTGTTGTTAATTTCATTGTATTTTATGTACTGATATAAAGATATTTGAGCTTTGGCATAATTTTTTAAAGCCGATTTTAGTAACCAATTAAAAGCTTCTTGTTTGTTGAGAGCAGAAAAGCTATAGGCATACAAATACTGAATCTCAGCATCGCCTTTTTCTGCCAATTCTTGCATCCACTGGTCAATATAATGTTTTTCAATGATTTCTGAATCATCAGGAAAAATATTAAGTATTAAAACCAAAATTTTCTTAGCTTTTAAATCGCCTTGCAAGGCTAGTTTTTTGGTTTTCTTTAAATAATCGCGTTGGGCAGAATTGAAAAAGCCAGAAGAGTGAGATAATTTAAAAGAAATCGTTTGGGTTGCAGATTGATAAGGTATTTCGGAATTAACTTTAGCAGCATCAAGCGGTTCAAACTGGTACTGCACAAGAGCTTTAACCGCAGCTTTTACAAAAACATCTTTAGGAAAATCATCTACGATAAAAATATCGCGTGTCGAGCCATCTGGATAGACATTAAAAAGCACCTTAACCATGCCTTGAATTTTTTTCCTTGCGGCACCTAATGGATAGTTTGGAGCCACAATTTTGATGGGTTCTAGTGCGGCTGTTGGGCTGTCTGTTTTTGCTAACACCTGTGCCGCACTGGTAAATATAAATAGTCCAATAATTAATAGTTTTTTTATTGTTAGGGTCATTTTTGTTTCCTTTATTTTAAGAGCTTGTCTGAGATTATAATTTGTTTTTGCGACGTAAAAAAGAACTAATCATACGTTTGGCAGTTTTTTCTTGTCTTTTTAAGCTAAAAAAATCTATTAGCATGGCTACAAAGAATAATCCAATAGAACTCCAAACATAAAAAGCATAACCGCCCATGTTGAAAAAATCGTTCATGTTTTTTCTCCTGTTATAATATCTTGAACCCAAAGTTTGTGGTATTCGGTTTCAAGTAAATAAATGCGAGCTCGTTTGAGGACGGAATAGCCGTAATAGAATTTTGTGGCAAATGCCATGACTAATAAGGGTCGCAACATGTCCCACGTGATGTGCTGCTTACCCATTAATGAAACGGTTGAACCTTGATGGATAGATGACCACCATTTAACCGAAAAGTGGATAATGACGACATTAAAAATACCAACCACAGCAATTAAAGCAGCCATGCGTGCGGCTTTTCGGGCATCTTCGTTAAAGGCAGCATAAGTTGCCATAATACCGATATATAAAAATAATAAAATCAATTCTGAGGTCATGCGTGCGTCCCATTCCCACCAAGTACCCCACATGGGTTTGCCCCAAAGAGAACCCGTAACCAGAGCGATTAAGGTAAACCATGCACCGATTGGAGCTGATGCTAACATGATGGTTTCTGCCATTTTCATACGCCAGATTATGGCAATGCCACCACAAATTCCCATAATGGCATAAATAAACATCGACATCCAAGCGGCTGGCACATGCACGTAAATAATACGAAAGCTTTCCCCTTGTTGGTAATCAGCAGGAGCGAGGACAAGCCCATCATACAAACCCCATATCGCTAAAACAATGGCTATTGCTAAAAACCAGTTGAGAAAATAGCCGCTGATTTTGTAAAATGATGGTGGTGAACCTAATTTATGGTACAACCTAACCAAGGCATGGCTTCTTTGTTTGTGCATAGTTTCGTTACTCTAAGTTTATTTTGATGGCAGCCGCTGCGGCAAAAGGTATCAAACTTAGGCTTAACACCAATAAACCAGTCAATAATAATAATGGTTGGGTGGCAGAATTTCCAAGTGAGCTTTCGACCACCGCACTGGCTCCAAATATTAATACAGGCGTCAATAATGGCAACACTAAAATCGTTAATAACAGCCCACCATGTTTTAAACTCATGGTCAAAGCTGAGCCAATTGAACCCATAAAGCTAAATATTGGGGTGCCTAGTAGCAATGACAAGACCAAGATGGCATAAGATTCGCTAGGCAAATGCAATAAAACACCGATGATAGGTGAAAAAACAACCAAAGGCAAACCCGTAAGCAGCCAATGAGCCACAACTTTTGCCATCACAAACAGCGGTAAAGGGTACGGTGTTAAAACATAAGATTCGACACTGCCGTCATCATAATCATTTTTAAAAATTTGATCCAAGGTTAAAAGACTTGCCAATAAAGCCAAAATCCAAATCACAGCAGCAGCGATGAGTGCCAGAGTTTTTGCCCCACTGCCTAAACCCAGCGGAAACATGGTAACGACCAAGAGTTGAAACACTAATGGCTGGTAAATTTGTGATTTTCGCCTAAGCCCTAAAATTAAATCACGTTTGAGTAGTGCTAAAAAAGGTTTCATATTACAGCAGCCTTGAGCATGAGTTCGTGCGTGACCGACTGCTTGATGGTTTTGTTGTCATGAGCGGTGATGATTAAGATGCCTTTGTTTTGGCAATGTTTGGTTAATAATTCTAATAACCATTGACAACCAGAACTGTCTAAATTTACAAAAGGTTCATCCAAAATCCAAATAGGGAATTTAACCAACAGTAAACGAGCCAAAGCGAGGCGTTTTTTTTGCCCAGCTGACATATTGCCTGCCAATTGGTAGTCGTAACCTGCTAACCCAACTTCCGCTAACGCCTTTTGTGCCTGTTTTAGGGAAATTGCTAACCCTTGAATTTGTAAGAAAGTTCGTAAATTTTCCAAACAACTCAGTTCCTTTTTATTGCCCGTTTTATGCCCAAGGAAAAAAATATTATCCAACCATTGGTCACTATTGCTTGTGATGTCTTGGTTTTTATAGCACAAACTTCCTTGATGCAAGGCACGCAGTGAAGCCAAAGACTCAAGCAGAGTGGTCTTGCCGATGCCATTGGCTCCACTAACCAATAAAGATTGCCCGTTATTGAGTGCGAAAGACACTGGCTCAAACAAGGTAAAATGACCTCGCTTGCAACACAAGTCGGTGGCACAAATAATAGCAGTGGATGAAGATGTCATAGCGGTGCTATTTTTTCAAAAATGTAAGCAATGAGCAAGCTTTATCTAAAAGCTGAGCAAATAAACACGCTCAATCAAGTATTGGCACCCTTGTTCGGCAAATCTGGCTTCACGAGCAATAATGTCCTCTTCATACAGCTGACTGCATTGTGTATTTTTTGCAAATAAGCGATTGACTTTAGCGTTGCTGGTTGAAAATGGCGGACCAAGTGGCCCTGTTTTTTTCTTAAACTCTAAAGTTATGAGCAGTGACTGGCAATTACTGGGGAAAAGCTCATGCAGTTTATCGGCATAATCAACCACCATATCATCAGGCAATGCAATTAAAGCCGCTCTGTCGTAAATCGCATGACAATTTTTGACAACATCTTGAGGTAAGAGAAAGAAATCGCCCTGATAGATGCTAATGTTTTCATAACAATACACATTAAAATGTTTAGTTTTTTGCAAAGTGTAAGGTAAATTATTTTCTGCGAAAAATTGTTCCACCGCCAGTTGGCTTAATTCTACAGCAAGCACTTTATAACCTTGTTCATGTAACCAAATCATATCCAAAGTTTTGCCGCATAAGGGCACAAATATGCTGTCACCCTTAGCTATATTGAGCTTGGTAATAAATTTTTTTAATAAAGGATGGGTGAATTCTTTATGAAATCCTGTTTGATTGTTCTGCCATTTTTCTAGCCAAAAGTCTTGTTGCATGTGTTTGTTGTGTGTAAAAAAAATCATTTTATCGCAAATGTAACAATTTCTGTAACATTTGTTTACTAAAAGGGTGTTGATTTGTGATGAAGCTCACATATAATTGATGACAGATTCGATTTGTTATTGGGTTTAGTTAAAGAGAGAGAGGTTAGGATTGTGAAAGAAAATAGAATATTATCAACCGTTGGTGTATGCCCAACAAACTCAACACGCTTGCGCAGCTATTGTAATTTGATGCAACGCAGTTTACATGATAAATGGTTGTTTGCCGATGAATTTGTCGAGAGTCATGTGTGTTTTGTGCGGGATGATTATCTTGCCAGTTGGACGCAAGAGCAATTGGACAAGTCACAGGTTATTGTTGTCATTAATCTCAGCAATGCAGAATTGCCTGAATACGAATACCAAATTACCGCTCCATTATCCGCAGCAAAAATAAAAACAACCTTAAATAAAATAAGTGAAGAAGTCGAATTTAAGCCACTAAATTTAACCAAAAAGCAACCAAAAAAGGCTGTTGGACGGTTCAAAGCGGCATTTAATAAAATCCGTAAAAGTTTTTTTGGGCGTAAAACTGCTCAACAAGTACAGCAAAAAGTCGATACTAAAAAGGCATTTATCAGAAGTATCACCCAAAGAATTCAACCCAATGCCATGCCGTCTTACAAAGTTGTTTTGCTTGGCTCGCCGGGATCTGGCAAAACCACCGCCATTCATGCAGCCAGTGATGGCAAAGCCTTGAGTTCAGAAGTTTCGGCAACCGATTCAGTTGCCAGTGCCAAAGCCAATACCACGGTTGGCATTGATTATGCCGATATCATTTTGGATGATGCGGATGATAATCAAGCAATTAAAATAAAACTGTTTGGAACACCAGGTCAAATTAAATACAATTTCGTCTGGGATATGGTTGCCAAAGATGCCAATGCTTTTATTATTTTATTGGACATGTCTCGTCCTGAGCCTTTGTTGTACTTAAATTTTTATTTAAAATTCTTAAAAAATGAAATTGGTAAGTCGAACAACATCTATTGTGCCCTCACCCATTGCGAAACCTATAGCGGCAGTGTTTCTAATATGATTTATTGTATTGAGGATGACTTCCCTGGTTTAGCTGGTGTTTATCGGGTTGATGCACGCAATAAAGATGATTTATTGATCATGATTGAAGACATTTATCCACAAATAAAGAGCTTATCACAAGTGAATAGCTTGCAGAACAAATTGTCTGTCATTAATTAATCTGGAGCAAAAGATGAGTGGTAAGGATTTATTAGATGAGCTGGAAGGAGCTTTGGATGACTTTTTGGGAAAAGTTAATGGGGCTCAATCTGTATTTATAGCGACTTTAGATGGGCATATGTTGCTTGAAAAAAACCGCATGACGCACCCCGTTGAACAATTAGTTCCGATGGCAGGTTCGGTTTTGGGTATTTCTGAAACGCTGGCAACGCAAATCTTACAACAAGAGTTACGCGACAATATTATCTTGATGGATAAACATATTTTGGGTTTATTGAAAATCAAAGACAAAGAAGACTCTTTGTTTCTTGGTATCATTTGTGACCGACTCACTACACTGGGTTCCATGCTTAATCAAGGCAAATTAACCATCAAATCTATCAACCAAATACTAGAAGAGCAAAATTTCTTTTAATACCCTAATCTCGATAAGGATTTTATTTGTAAGTCATGTATTTTGTGCAACAAAAATAAGGCAATAATCGAGCCTGATAATGCCCATGCCATATCCGATTGCGTATCCCAAACATAACCTTGTGTGCCTAAAAAAGCCACCGCATCATCACCCGATGCAATGGCAACCCACCACTCAATAAGTTCATAAAATGCACTAAAAGCCAAACAAACACTGACAATTAGGTAACGCCTCCACCAGATGCCATTGACGATATTTTTTCTTATAAATAATTCTCTGGCGATAATCGCTGGCACAAATCCTTGGGTGAAATGCCCTACTTTATCGTAATTATTACGCGACATGTCAAAACTCTCCTTGAGCCAATCAAATAAAGGTACTTCAGCATAAGTGTAGTGCCCGCCAATCATTAACACAATGGCATGAAAGAGTATCAAAACATAAAGCAAAGGGGTTAGAGGAAAGGATTTATAGGTAAAAGCCAAAATAACAAAGCCAATGATGGCAGGAAAAACCTCCAAAAACCAAGTGAATTGTTCTTTTGGGTTGATACCCGACCAAATAAGCGATGCGAAAAAAATAAAAAGCCAGATTGATTTTGACATAAGTTTGCGTGTTAGGATGAAGTTTGTGCTTGCAATTGCGAGATTTTTTGTAGCAATTTTGGGTTGACGGCAACTTTTTCATGGCTTGTGTAATTTAGCATAACAATTCTGCCAGTACCAATAGAGGAGATAATCTGGTGCTTTTTGCTGTAAACCGCGTATTCCATTAAAAAACCGTGACTGTGGTTTTCGATGACTCGGGCTCCAACTAAGATTTCATCGGGATAGGTCAGTGGGTGCTTGTAACGGCAATTGGTCTCGGCAAGAATTGGGGCGACTTCATTGGCAGATTGGTTGCCCATCATTTCTAAACGTTCAAAATAGGCAATACGAGCCGATTCAAAATAACGAAAATACATGACATTATTGACATGATTAAAGGCATCCATGTCACCCCATTGAATTTTTAATGCAACTTGAACGGGATAGTTTTTGTTGAATTTTTGCAGCTGTGTCATTTTTTTTCATTCAAATTAAAGCCAAAATCACCTTGATATTGAGCAGCCAGTGCGACAAATACAACCCAAGCAGCGGTGTTCTGAGCAATTTCTTCGGGTACAATTTTGTCCATGCTATCATCTTGGGTATGGTGCAAATCAAAATATTTCGTGCCATCTTGGTAAAGTCCAAAAGTTGCCATACCCGCATCTTTAAAAGGGTATAGGTCGGTGCCCGAATAGCCTTTGTTGCCAACATATCCAATGTTTAGGGGAGCCAATAATTCGGCTATTTTTGCCACAACAGGCAGTGATTCTTCCGCAACATGAGAGGCGATGGCATAAATTGGAGCGGCTCCAAAATCAGATTCTGCACCGATTATGTGCTGTTTCAGTTCTTTTTTATGGGCTTCATAATAGGCTTTTCCACCCCAAACGCCGTATTCTTCATTTGCCCATAACACAACCCGAATACTACGGTAAGGTTTGATGCCTGCATCTTTTATCAGTTTGGCAGTTGCCATCGTGATGCCGACACCCGCACCATCATCTATTGCTCCAGTTGCCAAATCCCATGAGTCTAAATGACCGCCAATAAGAACAACTTCTTTAGGTTTGTGCCGACCTGTTATTTCACCAATGACATTTTGTGAGGTGTAAACTCCATCAAAGTGTGAACCCAATGTGTATTTTATTATCACGGGTTTGTTTCTTTTGAGCATGGCGACCAATAAATCCGCATCCGGGTTTGAAATAGCCCCTGCTGGCACGATTTCGTCTTGGGTCAACATGCGATAAGTGCCATCATCGTTGTTTTCTTTGTATTTCATGGTGCCAGTATGCGGGTCGCGATTGCTGTCGGTGCCAATAGAACGGATAATGGCTCCAATACCTCCTTTGGCAGCGGTCATTTCAGCGGCAAGATAACGGGCTGAATTTGCCATGCCATAACCTTTGCCAGATTTAAATCTTTGCATACGGTTGCTGATAAAGGTAATTTTGCCTTTGACTTGACTGGCATCGGCATTTTTTAAATCTTCAATTGTTTTAAAATGCACGATTTCACCTTGCAAGCCATTTTCCGGCGTTGGATAGGAACCGCCAAGAGCGGTAATTTTTAGGGTCTGCGGATAGGGTGCAATGATTTCGGCAGTTTCTACCCCTCGAACCCATTTGGGAAAGCTAACGGGTTCGGTCCAAACTTTATCAAAGCCTAATTCATTAAATTTCGCAACAGCCCATTTGACTGCACGAGCATCCCCTGCACTGCCGCCTAAGCGTGCTCCGACTTCGGTTGTTAAGGATTCAGTAATGTCATAAGCGGTGGAATCTTTTAGGGCGTTATCGCGCAGGACTTCAACTTTGTGGATAA
>CAZQMH010000118.1:0-8357 GCA_964594435.1 uncultured Alcanivoracaceae bacterium | reverse complement strand
GTGCATAAGGAATTGACAAAAACTAAATCCACCTTATTGGTGATTAAGCTTTTTGGCGATTTCTTAGGTACATTAAGGGCTTGTGCTCTAATTGTGATTTCTATATCGGGATTTGGGATTATAGTCAATAATGAACAAGAAAAGCATTTTTATTGTATTTTTAATGGTTAATTTGCTGATTAATTTCAGCTCAATCGCTCACACAACGCTTATCTATAATGTCAAAGGGCATTCGATAAATCAGCATAAATTGCTCAACTTTTCTGCTCTTGCCTTTGCTAATGGCAAGATTGTTGCCGTTGGTGAGCAGAAAAAACTTTTAAATAAATTCCCCAATGCCATGAAAATTGACGGCAAAGGTCAGAGTTTGTTACCAGGCTTGCATGATGCTCATGGACATGTTTTAAGCTTGGCACGAATGAACAATGAAGTCAACTTGACAGGGGCAACTTCGGTGCAGATGTGTTTGGATAGAATTCAAAGCTTTATTGACCAACATCCTGAAAAAAAATGGGTATTAGGTCGTGGTTGGAACCAAGCTTTGTGGAAAAACCATCAATTTCCAACAGCCAAGGATTTGGATTCTCTAAACACCGATAAGTTGATTTGGTTAAGACGCATAGATGGTCATGCTGCTTGGGCAAATTCTGTGGCGATGAAGTTTGCCAACACGCACGCTTTTAGCAATCCTATTGAAGGTGGCGAGATTATGGTGGATAAAGAGGGCAAACAAACGGGTATTTTCATTGATAATGCCATGAATATTGTGAACAAATCTATTATGCGTGATGATGACATCCGTTCGCTACTTGTCACAACGCTAAATTATCTTGCTACTTTGGGTATTACTGCGGTGGATGATGCGGGTATTGATAAACAGACTTACCATGCATACCGTGACTTAGCGGATGAAAAAAAACTGCCTATTCGGGTTAATGCAATGCTGGCATCTGAAGCTTCCGCATTAGCTAAAATGCTGAACAAACCGTATGCTGATGAATTTTTACAGATTCGTACCATAAAATACATGCTCGATGGGGCTTTGGGTTCACGTGGGGCGGCTCTTTTGGCTCCTTACAGCGATAGACCAAACAAAAGTGGCAAACTGGTGCAAAGCCAAGCGTTTTTAGAAAAAACTATCTTCGCTCATGCAAAAGATGGCTGGCAGGCGGCAATTCATGCTATTGGCGATAAGGCCAATCATATAGCTTTACAGGTTTTGTCCGACAAACGGGCTTTAAGTATAAAAAACCGCAACCGTATCGAACATGCACAAGTCGTTGCCCTTGAGGATTTGGATAAATTTACCACCCATGCTATTATTGCATCCATGCAACCAACCCATGCCACATCCGATAAAAACATGGCACAAAGACGCATTGGTAAACAACGGCTCAAAGGAGCTTATGCTTGGAAAACATTATTAGACAAAGGTGTAACACTGGCTTTTGGTTCGGATTTCCCCGTTGAATTTCCCAATCCTTTTTACGGTATTCATGCGGCGGTCACTCGTCAAGACCATGACAACCAACCTGTTGGAGGATGGATTCCTGCACAACGCATAAGCCTCACTCAAGCGTTCAGTGCTTTTACCATTGATGCGGCATTTGCCAACCGACAGGAAGATAAAATCGGTAGCCTTGAGGTCGGTAAAAATGCTGATTTTATTTTGCTTAATCAAGATATTTTTAGCATTGATGCCCAGCATATTTGGCGAACCAAAGTGCTGCAAACGTGGGTAGCAGGCAAAAAATTGTACCAAAGATAAAGTATTTTTGGTATAGTGTCAGGGTTTAAATCCTCGTAAAACAGTATGTTATTTATCAAAAGAGTCATTCTTGTCATTGTTAGCTTGGCTGTGGTTGCGTTTGCCATCACCATGAGCGGTTTAAATACCGAAAAAGTCGTGGTCAATTTGTATTTTTTCAGCTACGAACTCTCCTTGGGATTTGTCTTGATTTTGACTTTATTTCTGGGTCTGTTAACGGGGTTGTTTATGGCTTTGTTTAGTTTTTATTTGCCTTTAAAATCACAGCTTAACAAAACCAGCCGCAAAAACCGACAGTTGTTATCGCAGTTGCGACAAACCGAACAAGCCGATGATTGAAACAGTTGGTTTTATTCTGGCAGCTCTTGTTGGGGTAATGATTGGCATTAATTTAAACAAATTCAAACTGGAACGCAAAAACACTCGCCGTTTAGAAAAATTAAACCATACCTATTTTAAAGGTCTAAATTATTTACTCAATGATGATTCGCAACGGGCAATTGATGTCTTTATCGAACTTGCCAAAACATCGTCAGAAACCTTTGAACCACAATTGGCATTAGGTAATTTATACCGACGCAAAGGTGAAGTCGATAAGGCCATAAAACTTCATCAATCCCTTATTTCTCAACCAAATCTGCCAGAAAACTACCGAACCCAAGCCTTATTGGCAATGGGTAAAGACTACATGAGTGCTGGTTTGTTGGATCGGGCTGAGGTTTTGTTTACGGAATTAGTGGAAATGGAAGCCTACACTCCTGAGGCTTTATTTTCATTGTGCGAAGTGTACCAACAAGAAAAAGACTGGGCTGAAGCAATAAAAGCTGCCAGTCGCTACCAAGTTTTATCCCAACGCAATATGTCACATGAGATTGCTCATTTTCATTGCGAACTGGCAGAACAAAGTTTGCGAAAAAAAGATGAAAAAGCCGCCGCCAGCCACTTGGATTCTGCCTTACGCGTCAATCCACGCTGCGTGCGAGCCAAACTCATCCAAGCCCGTGAATTTAAACAAAACAAAAAGTGGAAAAAAGCCATAAGTGCTTACCATAAAGCTCTAGAATACGACAATGTCTATGCCAGTGAATACATTAAGGACATGAGTTTTTGTTACAAACAACAAAAAAACTGCCTGCAATTTAAAAACTTTTTATTGGAATTTATCAAAGTTTACCAAGGCATTTCTCCTGTACTGGTTTTGGCTCAAATGATAAAAAATGAAGACGGCATTGAAGCGGCTGAAAAATTTGTCGAGCAACAATTAATTCAAAAACCATCGGTGCGTGGTTTGGATTTGTTATTGAAACTAAATCTGGAAAAAAACGCCCAAAATACCGATGATGTGGCAAAGTTTGAAATTTTAGAAAAACTGGTCAACAAACTTTTGGACAAAAAACCCAACCACCGTTGCCGTAAATGCGGTTTTGGTGCCAAAAAATTGCATTGGCAATGCCCAAGTTGCAAATCTTGGGGCTCGGTCAAGCCAATTTATGGTTTAGAAACGGAATAACGGATATGTTGTTTGGGCTGTTGAGTTATGAATTGTTGGCGACGGCTGCGACCATTGTCTTGCTGTATTTTTACCTCTTTTTTAGCCGAAAATGGCATTGGTTTGATCCGCCGACAGAAGCAAGAAAATTACACAACAGACCAAAACCAACCTCTGCGGGATTGGTTTTTATGTTACCTCTGGTGCTGATGTTGTTTTTGCTTCCGGCTTTTTCTTATCCGTTCAAATATACTGTTGCATTGTGCCTTTTATCGCTCATCATTATTGGTGGCATTGATGATTTTCGACATATTTCTGCCAAATTTCGGCTCGTGTTTCTGTTTGTTGTGTCTTTGGTTGTTATTTTGAGTTTTTTCTCAAGTGTCACCACTGCTATTTTTTGGCTTGTTATCTATTTAATTGGCATGGTTTGGTGGATAAACCTCTATAATTTTATGGATGGAGCTGATGGCATGGCAATTTTGCATGGCATTATCACCGCCATTGGCTATTTGCTGGCGTACTATTTATTTGGCAATGGCGTGTTGATGTTATTGCCTTATGTGTTTTTATTTATTTTATTAATGCTGGCTTTTTTATTGTTCAATTTTCCACATGCCAAGATGTTTATGGGAGACTCTGGTAGCTTGTCAATTGGCTTTATGCTGGCAGTTTTTGCATTGTATGGCATCAAAACACAAAGTTTTGACGTGATATTGGTGCTGTCTTTTCATTTGCTTTTTATCATCGACGCTAGTTTGACGCTTTTTTTGCGTTTAAAATTCAAACACAAAATCACCCAAGCCCATGCTTTGCATTTGTACCAATGCCATATTAAGGACGGTTTCCAGCATTGGCAAATCTCACTAATTTATGCCATTATCACCGCGTTTTTGGTTGTTTTGGCATTGTTATTTAGTTATTTATCGCTTTCTTTGCCTCTCAGAGGGCTCATTTTGCTTTGCGAAAGTGCTGTTTTGAGTTATTTATGGTTTAATTTCCATAAGAAAAAGCAATTTGCTGCTTTTATTTTGTAAAATATCACTTATGAAAATAGTGCACCCCAGATTTGCCGTAGTTGCCCATGATTTATTCATGACATGGGCCGCGTGGATGATCAGTTATATTATTCGCTACAGTGTTTGGCAAGATGCTCCACAGTTAAGCTGGTTTGGCGAAGAATTTCTTTTGGTTATTCTCATTCAGGGCGTTGTGGCTTATTATTTTAATCTTTACCGTGGTTTGTGGCGATTTGCCAGCGTTCCTGATTTAATCAATATTGCCAAATCAGCATTAGTCGGTACTTTTATCATTGGTTTTGCTCTGTTTTTATTGTACCGAGCTCAAGGTGTGCCACGTTCGGTGCTGGTATTGTATCCGATAATTCTCATGATTCTTTGGGGCGTGCCACGTTTGGCATACCGTGTCTTTAAAGACTCAAAACTTTACCATAATCATGACAAAAGTACCGTTTTGCTCATCGGTGCGGGTCGTTTTGCGGATATGTTTATCCGTCACGCCAATGCCTCTGGTGCGTATGAAATAGTTGGCATTGTTGACAACAACAAAAAATTCCAAAGCACCAATCTACGTGGCATCAAAGTTTTGGGCCAATTTGATGCGATTGCAACAATTTGTGAAAAATATAAGGTCGAAACCATTGTCATCACCTTGGAAAAATTATCTGCCAACTTGATGAAAGATATTATCGACAACAGCATGAACACTCATTGTAAATTATTGACCTTACCCAACCTTGATAAGCTACAAGACAACGAATTTGAAATTTCCAAACTGCTACCTGTCACTATTGACGACTTATTGGGGCGTGAAAAAATAACTATCGACTGGTCAAATGTGGCTAAAAAAGTTCAGGGTAAATCTATTCTCATTACTGGCGGTGGTGGTTCAATTGGTTCTGAATTAGCCAGGCAACTGCTAAAACTAGACATCAAAAGCTTGTGCATTGTTGATCATTCGGAATATAACTTATACAAAATTGACCGTGAACTGGGTGAAAGCAATGAACTTTTAGTCAAAAGTCTGTTGGTTAATGTTACCGATAAAGCTCATTTGTTTCATGTTTTTTCAAAAGTATTACCTGAGATTGTGTTTCATGCCGCCGCTTATAAACATGTGCCATTGTTAGAAAAAATGCCATGTGAAGGCTTTATCAATAATGTTATTGGCACCAAAAATGTGGTCGATACCTGCGATCAATTTGGCGTACAAGAAATGGTCTTAATTTCCACCGATAAAGCGGTCAATCCTTACAGCATCATGGGTGCAACCAAACGTATTGCCGAAACGTATTGCCAATACCGCAACCAACGCTCAAAAACAAATTACATTATTGTGCGATTTGGCAATGTTTTGGGTTCTGCTGGCAGTGTTGTGCCTTTATTCAAAGAACAAATTGCCAAAGGTGGACCACTGACCGTGACCCATGTTGATATGACACGTTATTTCATGACCATACCAGAGGCTTGTCAACTTATCGTGCAAGCGATGGTTTTGGGTACAAAAGGCGATATTCACGTGTTAGATATGGGCAAGCCGATTAGTATTCTCGCTCTTGCCAATCGCATGATTAGTTTAAGCGGCAAAGTGCCAAATGTTGATATTGAGATTAAAATTACTGGCTTGCGAGCAGGTGAAAAATTAAATGAACAATTGTATTACGATGTCGAAACCTTGCAAAACACCAGCCATAAAAAAATTTATTGCATTCATTCCAAATTTAACAAAGGCGAGCACTACGAGCAACAACTCAACAAAGCCATTAGATATGCCATTGATTTTAACCAAACCGAATTGAACAAATGCATAAAAAAACTTGTTCCAGAATTCACTCAACACGAGCTAACACTGCTCACACAACAATCAAAAGTATGAAAAAAATAAGCAAAGCGGTTTTTCCTGTTGGCGGTATGGGCACCCGATTCTTACCCGCCACCAAATCAATTCCCAAAGAAATGTTACCCATAATCGACAAACCCTTAATCCAATACGCTGTAGAAGAAGCCATCGAAGCTGGCATTAGCACGTTGATTTTTATCACCAGTGCCAGCAAACACGCCATCAGTGACCATTTCGACCCCATGCCATTATTGCGTAAAAAGTTTGTAGCCGATGGCAAACAGCATTTGCTAGAAAAGCTCAACACATTACCACTTGAAATAACACGGGTTTTTATCCCACAAGGAGAACCCTTGGGGCTGGGTCATGCAGTTTTACAAGCCAAAGAAATAGTGGGCGATGAATATTTTGCCGTCATTTTGGCCGATGATTTTATTCAACCACAGGCAGCCAAGCAAAATGCCTGCCAACAATTGATTGAGGCAGCCATCAGTAAAAATGCCAGCGTCATATCGGTGGAAGAGGTTGCTCAAGACCGAATTTCGCAATACGGCATTGTTGACTTAGACCAAGCATCAGGCAGTGTCAATGCCATAAAAAGCATCATCGAAAAACCAACCATTGACGATGCCCCAAGCAATTTGGGCGTTATTGGGCGTTATGTTTTGTCTCCAGAAATTTTTAGCCATTTGGAAAATACACAAAAAGATACAGGTGGAGAAATACAGCTCACCGATGCCTTGGCAAAATTATTAGCAAAACCCAATAATTTATATGCCGCCACCCTCGATGGTAAACGCTATGATTGTGGGCATAAACTCGGCTATGTGCAAGCGACCCTAGATTGTGCTTTGCAAGATGCTGATTTAAAAGCAGAAATTAAAAAATTTATTGGTCAATAATTAAAGCTCCTAGGCACAATTTTATGGGTGGTATGATTTTATTATCGGGATTGAGTTACTAAACAAATGGCTTGAACTGCCACGCCTTCGCTTCTGCCACAGTAGCCGAGTTTTTCGGTGGTGGTGGCTTTTATGCTGATTTGATGGCTGTGTATTTGTAAGATTTTTGCTAGATTTTGACGCATGGGTAGGATGTGTTTTTGCATTTTTGGTTGTTCGCAGATGATGGTTGTGTCGATGTTGTTGATTTGGAAGTTGGCATTTGTTATTAAATTGTGGCAGTGTTTGAGAAATACGCTTGAGTTGCAGTTTTTCCACTTGTCATCATTTGGTGGAAAATGTTTGCCAATATCGCCCAAAGCTAAAGCTCCTAGCAGAGCATCACAAATCGCATGAATGAGCACATCACCATCGGAATGTGCGGCAAATCCACGAGTGTGAGGGATTTTTATGCCAGCAAGTGTCAGGAATTCACCATCACAAAAAGCATGCACATCAAATCCGCTGCCGATACGAATCACTTGTTTTTCTTCCTTAATATGTATTCCGCCATCAGCAGGTCTTCGACAAAGGTCAGTTTAATATTGTCGCTGCGACCTTTGACCATTAATGGCATAATACCTGCTTGCTCAAAAGCTGAGGCTTCATCGGTTATGGTTTTTTTATCGGCATGACTTAAGACGTCTTGCAATTGTTTGAAGGGGAACATTTGTGGTGTGAGAGCGGCATAAAGGTGGTTGCGGTCGATGGTTTTTTTTGCATGTTGTCCATCTTGAGAAAATTTAATGGTGTCATTTATTGGTTTGACCAATAATCCTCCTTGGTTTTGTTGGTTGCATTGTTGGATGAGTTTTGTGACATCTCGTGCGGTGATACACACCCTTGCCGCATCATGCACCAGTATCCAGCTGATATCATCGACCATTGGTTCTATGATTTGCAAGCCTAAATTAACCGATTCCAGCCGAGAGGAGCCACCTGTTGTGTACATCAGTGGTTTTTGAGCCGTGAGTTCTATATCTTGCCACAATTCTTGGTTTTGTGGCATGACGACAACAATGCCGCGTATTGCTTCAATTCGATCAAAGACATCAATACTGTGTTGAATGGCGAGTTTGCCCGCTATTTCTAAAAATTGTTTTGGTGTGTCTGAGGCAAACCTTTGCCCGCTACCAGCAGCGACAATTATGACATACATTTTTTTTCACATTTTATAAAATATTTTTAATGACCCGATAGAGAACTGTTCTCATTGTGTTTTCTGTATCGGATTTTAGGATAATAGCATTTAATGGCTTATTTTTCAGTTGCTTTGTTGTAAATCATCAAAAAATTTAGC
>CAZQMH010000117.1:7427-8391 GCA_964594435.1 uncultured Alcanivoracaceae bacterium | reverse complement strand
CCGACACTTTCTTGGTCTGCTGTCAGTGACCAACAAGATTATTTAGTTGAGCTTGATGATGATAATGCCTTTGCTAGCATAAATTTTTCTACCACCACAACTGGCTTATCTGCTTTATCTTCAACGCTCGCTCCAGAAACCTGTTATTACTGGCGAGTTACTCCTTCAAATCAATGTGGCTCAGGGTCAGCATCTTCTGTTAATAAATTTTACACAGGTGCAAACCAGACAACAGCCAATATGATGAGTGCCGATGTGCCAAAAACTATTGCCACCACACCTGTTACTGTTACCTCGACGTTAAATATTTCGGGTGTTGGCATTTTAAATGATGTCAATTTAATTAACATGGATATAACCCACTCTTATGTCAGTGACTTGACCATTAAATTAACTTCGCCATTGGGCACAGAAGTAACTATAATGAATGTTGGCTGTGGTTCTAATGATAATATTTCCCTTGGATTGGACGATGAAGCCGCAGCAGGTACTTGGCCTTGTACGCCTTCACCTGTTGGTCAAGGAAACACTTTTCAACCGAGCAATCCAATGAGTGCCTTTGATGGTGAAAATGCAGATGGAGCATGGACGCTTACGGTTATTGATGGAGCTAATTTTGATGGTGGCTCTCTAAACACATGGGGATTAAATTTTGAACACTTCACCAATACAGGTAATCACTGTCCTGTTGTAAATAATCCTGCTGTAGCCGTCAATGATAATGCCACCGTTATAGAAGACTCTGGTGCCAATACAATTAATGTTTTAAGCAATGATTCTGATCCAGAAAATGATCCCTTTGTCGTTACTGCAAAAACCAATGGCAGTAATGGCATTGTAGCCATTACCAATGCTGGAGCTGATGTCAGCTATACCCCAAATTTAAATTATTGTGGCAATGATTCCTTCACTTATACCATTACGGGTGGTGATTCTGCCACGGTTGCAGTTACCGTTACCTGTG
>CAZQMH010000117.1:0-7327 GCA_964594435.1 uncultured Alcanivoracaceae bacterium | reverse complement strand
ATGTTACCGCCGTGACTCAGCCCAGCAATGGCACATCGGCATTCACCGCCAGTGGTGTGACATACACGCCAAACGGCAATTATTGTGGTAATGATTCCTTTACTTATACCATTACGGGTGGTGATTCTGCCACGGTTGCAGTTACCGTTACCTGTGTTGATGATAATCCTGTGGCGGTGAACGATGCAGCAACGGTACTGGAAGATTCGAGCAATAATGCCATTGATGTACTAGCCAATGATACCGATATTGACGGCGGCCCTAAAGATGTTACCGCCGTGACTCAGCCCAGCAATGGCACATCGGCATTCACCGCCAGTGGCGTGACTTACACGCCAAGTGGCAATTATTGTGGCAATGATTCCTTCACTTATAGCATAACAGGTGGTGATTCTGCCACAGTTGCGGTCACCGTAGACTGTGTTAATGACCAGCCATCATTTGATAATGATGATGCCATTTATATTGCTCTTTCTCAAATCAATAGTTTACCAACTGAAAAGCTTGCCTGTAATTTTGTTTTCGGTCCAAGCAATGAAAGTTCGCAATCCGTGAATGATTTTACGATTATTGCTGTCACTGATTCAAATAATATTCTTTCTTCTGTAGATGTTTTGAATAATGGTACAATGTCGTATGCCTTCACGGGCAATACAGGTGTAGCTACTGTTTCTATAGCCCTACAGGATAATGGTGGAATAGATTTTGGCGGCGTAGATACATCGACCACTCATCAGTTTAATATACATGTAGAAGACTCTATTTTTAGAAATGGATTTGATTTAGAAACGTGCCAGAATTAAGCTTGATAACCCACATGGATGTGGGTGAATGTCAGGACAGTAACAACATCACAAGCAAGGCATAAATTCCTGCTAAAACATCATCAATCATAACGCCAAAACCACCAGAGACCTTTTTATCAAGCCAGCCAATTGGGAAGGGCTTTATGATGTCAAAAAAACGAAAGAGGATAAAGCCAAGAATAATGTTTTGCCATGAGAAAGGAATCAGAAACAGGGTGATCCAAAGACCAACAAATTCATCCCACACAATTCCACCATAATCGTGAATACCTAAACGACCACCAGTAACATCACAAAGTCGCACTCCGACAACAAAGGCAATCATTACCAAAAAAGCATACATCGGCCAGGAAAACTGTACTAAAATTAAATACAGTGGAATCGCAGCCAAGGTTCCAAAGGTGCCAGGAGCAAAAGGCGCAAGTCCTGAGCCAAAGCCAAAAGCAAAAAAGCCAGCAAAAGTTTTTAGGGCAACGTCTTTGGGTTGAGCGAGTAATTGTTTATTTTTCATGATTTGGGAGGGTTTATGCTTACTAAGCAATTTCCATTGCTAACCATCTTTTTGCTAATTTCCAATAACGCCTAACAGTTCGCACGCTTACATCAAGTGCTTCGGCGGTTTCAATTTCAGTATAGCCCGCAAAATAACGACATTCTACCGTATTGGCAAGTTTAGGTTCTATTTCGCGCAGTTTTTCCATAGCATTGTTGACCGATAATATTTCTACAATATTGTCCTTAACTGGAAGTTGTGCATCCGATAAGGTAGTGGAAAACAAGTCGCCCCCGCGTTTTTCTCTTTTTTTGCCTTTTAGTTGGTCGATAATGAGTTGCCGCATGGCGGTTGCAGCAATGGCTAAGAAGTGTTTCCTGCCGTTGGCGTTGACGGATAAAGATTTAGAAAATTTTAGATAAACTTCGTGCACTAATTCATGTGGTGAAATGGCTTCTGGATTAAGTCTATTCAATTGCTTATCTGCCATATCGCACAATTGCCCGTACAGGGCGTCGATAATAATGCCAAGTTCAATTTTTTGCCCTTCTGCATAGGCAATTATATGTTGTGTTATGTTCTCAATGCTTCCCATGTTTTTTCTTGCTGCACCGACCTTGTGATAAGGCCAAGAGCAATCCCCGAATAAAAATAAAGCCCAAGCCAAAACAGATACATGCAACCATCATTTTTAATTTGAGCAATAGTAATATTAACATGAAAGTCAAAACACACGTCAATTATTTTTGAGAAATTATGAAAAACAAGCAAATTTTACCTTTCCCACAGTAGGTTCTCTATTCTCGGTCACGCTCCTGGGAGCTTGTCCAAGAATAGGAACCGTAGCGAGGGAAAGGTAATTTGAGGCAAGTTTTTGCATGATTTGAGGCGAATAGCTCCGCTATTTAACGAAAATCAGGTAAAAAATTGACCAAATTTACCTTTTCCGCAGTAGGTTCTCTATTCTCGGACAAGCTCCTAGCTTACAGTAAATTGACATAAATCAAGGAGAATATAAAACTAAAGTATATCATGTCGGCATAAGAATTAACATTATTTTAACAAACGAGCAGAATGCATTAAGAGCATAAAATTGAAACAATTTGCCTGATGATAACTGCCCAAATCAAATCGATTTAGGAGTCGAGACATGAAAAATAAAAAAATATTAACCTTAGCCATTTGTGGCTTATTGCAAGCAAGTGCGGCATCTTATGCCGCTGATAGTTTTTCTGATGCAATCAGCGATGGTAAAGCAAGCCTCTCTTTTCGTTACCGCTTTGAGTTTGTCGATCAAGATGGATTTGACAAGAATGCGCAAGCCTCAACCTTACGCACACGGCTCAATTACAAAACTGCCAGCTATAATGGCTTTAGCTTCTTTATTGAAGCGGATAATGTCATGGAAGTGTTTGAAGATGATTACAATGCTGGAGCAGGAAATTCACCTGGAAATGGCATGTATCCCGTTATAGCTGACCCTCAAGGCACAGAAATTAATCAAGCATGGTTTAATTACAATTTTGGTGAGGGCAATGATGTAAAACTCGGTCGCCAGAGAATATTGCTTGATAACCAAAGATTTGTTGGTGGTGTCGGTTGGCGTCAAAATGAACAAACTTACGATGCTGTTTCAGGCACATTTAACCTAGGAGGCAGTAAACTTTTTGTTGCTTATGTTGACAATGTCAATAGAATTTTTGGTGAAGATGTTGCCGCGGGTGACAATGATAACAACACTTATTTGGTCAACTGGTCGAATAAATTTGCAGACTTGGGTAAATTATCTGTCTATTACTATGATATTAAAAACAACGATGTCGCGGCATTTTCTACCCAAACATTTGGTGCGAAATTTGCCGGCAATGTCAATGAATTTAACTATGGAATAGAATTTGCCAACCAAAATGATGCCCACAACAATGCGGTGGATTATTCCGCCAATTATTACCGCTTAGATGCTGGCTACAATTTTGGTCAAGTCAATGCTTTTGGTGGTTATGAAGTGCTAGAAGGCGATAATAACACTGCTGGAGCCATGTTCAGAACACCATTAGCAACATTACATGCCTTTAATGGTTGGGCAGATAAATTTCTTGGCACACCACAAGATGGCTTAGAAGATTTATTTGTTGGTGTAAAAGGCAATGTTGAGGGTTTTAAATGGCAAGCGATTTATCATGACTTTTCCGCTCAAGATAGTTCTCGCGACTTGGGCACAGAATTTGATGTAGCCGTTGCCAAAAAACTAAGCAAGAAAACCTCTGTTTTGCTAAAAGCGGCATTCTACAGTGCGGACACACATGCAACAGATACCAACAAGGTATGGTTTATGGTGTCGCATAATTTTTAAAATCTAACACCCAAAATCTAAACCTCGATAAAGAGTTAACTCTTTATCGAGGTTTTTTTACCACAGCATTTCTGCTAATTCATTGCTACTTCGAGCCAAAACAAATAAATAATCCGATAGCCGATTAATAAAAGGCAAGCACAAAGGGTTAAACTCATTGCATTTTGCTGCTGCAACAAGCGATCGTTCCGCTCGTCGGCAAATGCTCCGTGCCATATGCAAACGCACGGTCAATTCACTGCCTGCTGGCAAAATAAAATCTTTTAAAGGTGCTAGCTTTTTATTGTGATGTGCTAATGACTCTTCGATTGTGCTTAATTGTTCGGCATTTAGCAAAACCGAACCAGGTAAACACAAATCACCACCAAGATTAAATAACTGCCGTTGCAACTGCTGCAATTCCCTGTCTAAATCCTTATTTTTGCAGTGGCTACGCACCATGCCGATGCTGCTATTAAGTTCGTCAATATCACCAATTGCATGAATGATTTTGGCATCTTTTGCCACACGCTTACCATCGGCTAAACCTGTGTTTCCTCCATCACCTGATTTGGTGACAATTCTCGTTAATCTATTGTTCATTTTTTTTTAAATTTTGTTTGTGCATAAGCTCAACATTTAGTATAGTTCACGCAATTTCTAAATAGCAAGAGAGTACGGTGAAAAAAACGTGTTTACACCAAGCCCATATTGAAGCAGGGGCGAAAATGGTAGATTTTGGTGGATGGGACATGCCAATTAACTATGGCTCACAACTAGAAGAACACCATGCGGTGCGCAAAGACAAAGGTATGTTTGATGTTTCACACATGACAATTGTCGATTTGGTTGGGCAAGACAGTGAAAAATTCTTATTAAAACTATTGGCAAACGACATCCGTAAATTGAGCAATGGTCAAGCTCTTTATAGCACCATGCTTAATCAACAAGGCGGTATAATCGATGATTTAATCACCTACAAACGTGATGAAAACCACTACCGTATTGTTGTCAATGCAGCCACCCGAGAAAAGGATTTAGCATGGATGGAAAAACAAATCCAAAATTTTGAGGCAACACTAACCGAACGTCCCGATTTGGCAATGATTGCCGTGCAAGGGCCGCAAGCTATTGCGGCTTGTCTTGAAGTATTGCCGCCTAACATTGCCACCGAACTTTCTTTGCTGAAAAAATTTCATGCCATTGATGCCCAAGATTATTTTATTGGTCGCACTGGTTATACTGGCGAAGACGGTGTAGAAATCATGATAAATGCTGAAAATGCTGTAGAATTATGGAATAAATTATTACAATCGCAGGTCAAACCCTGTGGTTTAGGAGCACGGGATACTTTACGATTGGAAGCAGGCATGCACCTTTATGGTCAGGACATGGATGAAAACATCACCCCACTTGAATGTGGTTTGGCGTGGACGGTTCGTAAACAAGATGCAGATTTTATTGGTGCTGAAGCCTTAGTTCAGTTAAAATCTGTAGGGATTGCAAAAAAAATGACAGGTATCGTTTTAACCGAACGAGGTATTTTGCGCCACAACCAAGAACTCATTGATGCCAATGGTTTAAAAGGTATCATCACCAGCGGTTCCTTTTCGCCGAGTGCCAATGTGGCTATAGGCATGGCAATCGTTGCTAAAAATTTTGGCAGTGATGGCAAAGTAAAAATCCGCAAAAAGGAGTTGCCCGTAACCTGTATTAAACTGCCATTTGTTAGAAATGGCAAAGTTTTAATTGCTTAACCCCAATCCAGATAGAAAAATAACAACAATACCTTCTTAACGGCTTGGATAAATACAAATAAATGTAAAAAAGAGAAAAATCATGAGTTATGTACCCGATAATTTAAAATACGTAGAATCCCATGAGTGGATTGAAATACTAGACAATGGTAATGTTCGTGTTGGCATTACCGAACACGCCCAAAGTGCTTTAGGTGATATTGTTTTTGTTGAATTACCCGAAGAAGATTCTTTTGCCATTGGCGATGATTGCGGTGTGGTTGAATCAGTAAAAACCGCCTCAGACATTTACGCTCCACTCACAGGCACGGTGGTAGCCGTCAATGATGCACTTGAAGATGCTCCTGAACTTATTAATGAGAACCCATATGATGATGGTTGGATTTTTGAGATGGAACCAGGCGACAAAAACGAACTCGATGACTTGAAAACAGCACAATAGTACCGCACCTTGATTACTGACGAAGAGTAAAACTCTTTACCCCAAACCCATTAGGATTTGGGTTTACTGATAAAACTGAGAAAACACATGCCATTCATTCCGCACACGCGCGACGATATTAAAAACATGCTTGATGCCATTGGCGTTAAAGAAATTGATGATTTATTTGATGAAATCCCTAAAGAACTCATTATTTCGGAACTAAAAAATGTTCCTACGCAGATGAATGAAATGCAAGTTTCTCGATTTATCAAGGAAAAATCTCGCATCAATCATTCACTTAAATGTTTTGCTGGCGCTGGAGCTTACGAACACCATATACCATCAGCTATATGGCAACTGGCAACACGAGGTGAATTTTACACCGCCTACACACCTTATCAAGCCGAAGTATCACAAGGCTCGTTGCAGGTTATTTACGAATACCAAAGTATGATGGCAAAACTAACAGGCATGGAAGTGAGCAATGCCTCGATGTACGATGGAGCCTCCGCTCTTGCAGAAGCCGCCTTAATGGCTGTTCGTGCCAACAGAAAGTCAAAATCAAAAACAATTCTGGTGCCACGCACACTTAACCCTATCTATCGTGATGTCTTGCATAATATTGTTCATAACCAAAACATTAGCATCAAAGATGTGGATTTTGACCAAAAAACAGGGAAAATCAGCCGACAATTGCTCGACCCTTACCAAGAGGAAGACATAACCGCATTGATTATTCCACAGCCCAATTATTTTGGAGTATTTGAAGATGTTGATGAACTGACCAATTGGGCACATGCAAAAAACACATTTGCCATAGCCGTGGTTAATCCCACATCCTTGGCATTACTCAAAGCACCGGGACAATGGGGAGAAAAAGGTGTCGATATTTGTGTTGGTGAAGGGCAGCCATTGGGCGTTCCCTTATCATCTGGAGGACCCTATTTTGGTTTTATGACCACCCGACAAAAATACATTCGTAATATGCCAGGCAGAATAGTCGGACAAACCACTGATTTGGATGATAATATTGGCTACACATTAGCCTTTCAAGCTCGTGAACAACACATCCGCCGAGCCAAAGCCACCTCCAATATTTGCACAAATCAAGGTTTAATGGTTACAGGTGCTACGATATACATGGCATTGCTTGGAGAAAAAGGATTGCAACAAGTCGCAACAGCCTGTATGCAAAACTGCAACTACCTTAAACAAAAACTGCAAGCAGCAGGCATTGAAATAGTATTTGACAGCCCAAATTTTCATGAGATAGTCATAAAGACCCAAAAAGACTGTCAACAAATCATAGATGAAATGGCACAAGATGATTACATAGCAGGCGTTAACCTAACCGAACACTACCCGTCCTTAGGAAATGTTCTATCAATCTGCGTCACTGAAACAAAAACACAGGCTGATATAGATGACTATGTACAAAAGCTGGTTGCGATTAGTCAAAGCTAGGATTGCCTATTACCCACTATTTTTACACCACTAAAATGATAAGATAATCCT
>CAZQMH010000116.1:0-8421 GCA_964594435.1 uncultured Alcanivoracaceae bacterium | reverse complement strand
AAAAATCTTTTTGTAATATAACCTCACCGTTTTTAGCAAAGGCAGCAAATCGCATACCATTGGAGTGCAATGGTAAGGTTTTTCTTTTGTGAAATTTGAGGTGTTTTTTGTAGTCAAAGTGAATGCTGTGGCGTGAATTTAGTTTTATTTTTCTATTTTGTTCGACATTTTGTATGATTTCCTCAATGGCATCAGGTTCTATTTTGTCGGGCTGATAACCACTCAAGCCCAAGATAATGGCTTTATCCGTTCCATGTCCTTTGCCCGTGTGACCGAGTGAACCAAATAACTCGGTTGTGATGTGTTGGGTGTGGTTGATTAAATCACGGTGTTTTAATTGTTGGCAAAAGAGATAGGCCGCACGCATAGGTCCAACGGTATGGGAACTGGAGGGTCCAATGCCAACTTTAAATAAATCAAATACGCTAACTGCCATGATTTTGCACTACAGATAAAACGTGCAAGTATAGCGGTTATGGTATTTCAAATCCATGACTAAAGATTAAATCGTATAAACTTGTGCATTGCCCATAAACTTGCGTATTGGTGACGGCAATATCATCTATATACCAACCTTGACCATTTTGTATGGTGTCGCTGGAATAATTGAAGCGAACTTTTATGTCTTGTCCTTGGTAACCGTTTAAATTAACGGTGTGTTGCTTCCAAACTAAATCATTGCCCGTAAATGATGGCGTGCCGCTTGAATAGCTACAACCATCGTTGGTGCTGTTGAATGAGCCTGGATAATTTGGCGAGAGCAGAAGCTGATTCCATTGGTTGTTGCCGGTGGTGATTTCTACTACGCCGCCATCGTATTGATTTTCGATATCATAGGCGGTCCAAAAACTTAACTGTGATGTTTGCCCTGCTGTTAAGGATAAGGTTTTGGTTGTTAAATCATTGCAAGAGTTGTTTTCGTTTTGGCTCCAATAACTGCGATTGCCTGAATGTTTTTTAGTGGTAACGGCTTGCCAACCGACGTGTCGGGAGGCACCCGTGTCGCCAATTTCAGCACCACTGCTCCATGTGCCATTGGTGATAATACCATGGGTGGTGTCGGCGAGTTTTATGACGTTGTTGTCTTCGCTTTGATTAGTCGTGTCGCTGGCACGAACATTATAATAATATTCTGTGCTGTCGAAAATACTGCTGTCATGCCATTGATTAGTCGTTAAGTTGGAGGCGACTTGGTTGCTGCTATTTGGGGTGAAAGCTGGGTTGGTGGAGCGGTAGATGTTGTATTTTACTGAGTTACCGCATTGACTGCTGGCGGTATTCCATTGAATATCAATACCACACGTTGCGGTGTTGCTGCTGGTGACTGAACTTATGCCTGTAAATTGCGGAGCGGCTGTACAGCTGCCTGTGGTGGTGGTTTCGACACATGTTGAGCGTGCGGATTCGCAGTAGCTTTGTTCACCTTGGGTGGTGATTTTGTAGCCTATTGTTATGCCACCTGAAGCAGAATTGTCCACATAAGTGCCAGTACTGAGGTTGCTGGCGATTTTTTCAAAATTATCAACGGCACAACCACCAACCGAGCGATAGACTGAATAGCTTTCATTGGCTTGTAAGGTGTTGTTCCAATTTAAACTGATGCTGTTGTCACCAGAGGCTTGAACATTTAAGGATTGCGGAACGGCAATTGTTGGGCATAGTTTTGGTTGTAAAATAAATAATCCGCCTTGGTAATCACTCATTATAATGTTACCGCTGGCAAAATAGGGATAATTACTCCATGCTCCATTAAAAGTTGCACTATCACTTGCTGGGTAACCATCAAAACTGGCAACTTCGGTTAAATTGGCATTGCCAATATCGCTGATGTCAACAATTCTCAGTCCGCTGGTATAATTGGTGAGGTAGGCATAATGTCCTTTGATATAAAGGTTATGATCAATTGAGTCTTTTGGCCCATTATAAAAGCCAATTAATTGCGGTGCATCTAAGTTGATTAAATCCCAAATATAGGTTCTGGTTTTATGCCCATTGCGTTGTTCATCGAGTTCATCGTTCATTAAATAGTATCGCTGATCTTCTGTTAGCCATCCTTGGTGTGTATATTGAGCACCGCTATAACCAGTGCGTGAGATTTGTACGGGATTGCTTTTATCCGTTACTTTGACGATGGTTAGTGTGTCTTCATTGGCATTAAAACATATTTCTTGGTTGCTGTAATCACTATCAGGTCCACTATAAATGACACATTGAGCATCGTGGGTGTAACCATCAGCACTAAAACAGCCAACATGGGCAGGATTAAGTGGGTTTTGAATGTTTATCATATCTAACCCCGCCGAGCAGGTGTTGGTGCCAACAGCATAAGCAAATCCTGTGGCTTCATTGATGACAATATTGTGAGCGTTACTAAAGCCGCTGTAATGAGCATCTTCGGTAAATTCAACGGGTGGATTATTAATGTTACGTAATTTTGTTAAATCAAACACTTGCATACCATGGTTATTGGCTTCTGAAACGATAAAGGCATAATTTTGGTAGGTTTTAATGTCTCGCCAGAGGCTGTTACTGGATGCGGTATTGAGTTTACCCAAATATATTGGATTTTTTGGGTCGCTAATATCGACAAAAGCGGTGGCAAAATTCATGGTCATCAAGGCGTATTCTTTGCCTGTTGTGCTATCTGTCCAACCCCAAATATCAGCCCCAGTATCGCTGCTTGTGCCACCCATGCTGTCAATATGTAGGCGTGTCATTAAGTCGATTTTTTCACAAGGGTAAATATCTGCCATGCCGGTGTTGGCATTACATGGCGTGAATGGGTGAGCTATAAGCTGTAAGCTCTGTGCTAACAAAAAGATGAGAGTTAAATTTTTCATAATTTTAATGTATATTAGTTAATGGTTTAATAGCTAACTGACTTCTTTGCCAATTGCCGCCTTCATTGCCTTGATAATTGATGTCGATACTGAGTTCACCGCTGGCTAATGGACTGTCATTATTGAGTTTTAAGGTCAAAGTGCCAGCTGGGGTATTAGTGGTGTCAAGAGCTTGTGCGTCACGGGCAAAACCTTGGAATTGAGCCATGTCTATGGTGATTTCTTGGTCTATTGCAAACCCACTTTTTGAGCCCAGTACCCAACGCGGCTGCCCTTGAGCATCGTAATAATACACGATTGCAATGAGCGTGTCGTTGCTAAAGGCTAAAGAAAGACCCCAGCCAGAATCATCGTTGCCAGCCCACCACGTGCCACCTAAATCGTTTGTTGGTATGTTGTTTTGGGCAATGATAGGTGATAAACACCAATCGCCAGTTTGTTCGCCTATTTGCCAATGAGCCACCGCTATTTTAGCTCCTCTGTCTTGTCCATCGTTGCAAACTTGAGGATTGCCGAGGTTGTCGCTATTGAAATCAATGGATAAAATAGTGGTGCCAATGCTTTCATCCAAAAGGCTTGGGTTGCCAGCAGTGGAATTAAAATCATAGGTAAATCTTTGCAAGGTGTTGTTGTCTAAATTTATGTTTAACACACCATTTTCTAATTTAGCCAAGGAAGTGTACCATTCGGGCGTGCCGTCATCTTTGTAACTATAAAAAATGGTGAAATAATCCTGCTCATTGCCAATGGGTTCGATAACAAAACCATGTCCATTGCGTGATTTGTCATACCATAGGCCAGCTTGGGGCGAGGTTTGGGGTAAAACAGTGGTGCATTGGGAAGGAATTTGTACATTAGTCAAAGCAATATCATCTATAAACCAGCCTTCACCATTGTTTTGAGCATCGGATGAATAATTAAAGCGAATTTGGATGTCTTGACCGTTGTATTGTGACAAATCCATGCTGTATTCACGCCATGTTAAATCCGTTCCAGTAAATGATTTGTCATTAAATTTATAGCCGCATACATCTTGACTGTTTCTAAAAACTCCAGGGTATTGGGGTGATAGTGTTGGTTTATCCCAGGTGGCATTTGGGTTGGACACTTCGACGATTCCACCATCAAACTGGTAGTCAATGGCATAAGCACTCCAAAAGGTCAGTTTTGATTGTTTATTTGCTGTGAGTGTGACCAAATCAGTTGTTAAAGGGTTGCAACTGTTTGAGTTGTTGTGCGACCAATAACTGCGTTCGCCTGAATGTTTGCGGTTGCTGACCTTATCCCAGCCTGGATGTTTTTGGAAGCCTTTATTTATTCCGCCATCGCCAATTTCAGCCCCAGCATTCCATGTGCCGTTGCTGATTGTGCCTTGTACTTTAGTCGATAGTATTAAATGGTTAGAGTCCTCGCTGTTATTGTTAGTGTCAACGGCTCTGACGATATAGTAATAGCTTTCAGCATTGTAGACACTGGCATCGTGCCATGTTGTTGCATTGATGTTGCTGGCAATTTTGCTGGCATTATTGGCAGTAAAATTTTCAGTTTGTGAACGGTAGATATTGTAACGGGCTTGGTTGCCACAATAAGCCGTTGCTTGATTCCAGCTCAAATCTATGCCGCAGGTGGCGTTATTACTGCTGGTTGCGGATGAAATGCCTGAAAAATTAGGAGCAATGGAGCAGCTGCCAGTGGTCTGCGTCTCGACACATATTGAACGTTCAGATTCACACACATCATTGTCATTGGGGATAAAGCGGTTAATTTTATAGCCAATCTTAACGCCACCAGAAACATCGTCATCAATAAACGAATTGGTGCTTACATTATCGGCAATTTGGGTAAAATTATCGGCCTGACAACCACCAAGTGAGCGGTAGACTTTGTAATGTTCTCCTGCTTGCAAATCAAGATTCCAATCCAATTGGATACTGTTGTCACCATTGGCTGTGGCGGTCAGTCCTTGTGTTGGGCTTGATGCGGGGCATAGTTTAGGGTCTAAAATAAACAAACCGCCAGAAAAGTCACTGACAATAACATTGCCACTGGCAAAATATGGATACGAACTCCAAGCCCCATCGAAATGGGCAGAATCATCAGCAGGAAAAGTATCAAAACTGGCAATTTCATGCAAATTAGCTGAACCGATGTTGTTTAAATCGACAATTCTTAACCCGCTGGTGTAGTTTGTCATGTAGACGAGGTTGCCTTTAACATAAAGATTATGGTCAATGGATTTTTTGGGTCCAGAATAATAGCCGATTAATTGCGGGCTATCCAAGTTTAACACATCTAAGATATAAGTTCGGGTATTAAAACCGAAAGCTTGCTCATCGAGTTCGTCATTGAATAAAAAATAACGCTGATCTTCGGTTAACCAACCTTGGTGCGTGTATTGTGAGTTGGAGTACGGTGTTCGAGAAATCATTTGAGGATTGTTTTTGTCTGTTACATTGACAATGGTTACCGTATCTTCATTGGCATTAAAACAAATTTCTTTGCCAGTATAATCGGTATCAGGACCAACATAAGTCACGCATTGGGCGTCATGGGTGTAACCATCTGCTGCAAAACAGCCTGCAAATTGTGGGTTTTGCGGTTGTCGGATGTCTATCATATGCAAACCACCGGCACACGTTTCGGTACCTACCGCATAAGCAAAACCTGTGTCTTCATTAATGACAATATTGTGAGCTTCTTTAAATTGTGTATAAACCTTGGTTGCTGAGAACTGGGTTGGTGGATTGCTGACGTTGCGAAGCTGGGTTAAATCAAACACTTGCATACCATGATTTTGAGCTTGGGAGACAATATAGGCAGTGTTTTTGTAGGTTTTTATATCTCGCCACAGGTTATTTGTGGTAGTTGGCGGCAAAATACCAAGTTTGATAGGGTTTTTGGGGTCGCTAATATCAACAAAATAAGTGCCATGAGACAAGCCCATGAGTGCGTATTCTTTTTGGGTTTCAGGATCAGTCCATCCCCAAATATCATTGCCGTTGTCTTGTGCAGTTCCTCCCATGTAGTCGATATGTACTCGTGATAATAAATCTATTTTTTTACAAGGATAAATATCCGCCATGCCAATGTTTTCGTCACACGGTGTAAAGGGATGAGCAAAAACAGCCGTACTGGTGTGCATTGCTAACAGTAAAAAGATAAAGAAATATCTGTTCATAATGAGTCTATTTATAAAAACTTGAGCAAAATAGCATATTTTGTTGAATAAAAAAAGTCTATTGCTTGTTTCGTAGGTTATTTTTTATCAATTGGCATAAAAAGTTCTTGCCATTGGTTGTTTTGGTAGATTTGACGCAAAGCACTGGGCTGATTAAAAACACTTTGGGCTAAATTGTGCTTGTGTTTTTGTAAGTGCATGATACGTTGTTCAATTGTGCCTTGGCTAATTAATTTGTAGACAAATACTTTTTTGTTCTGTCCGATACGATGGGCACGGTCACTGGCTTGGCTTTCGGCGGCTGGATTCCACCACGGGTCAAAATGTATAACCGTATCTGCTGCACTTAAGTTGATGCCTGTGCCACCGGCTTTTAAACTGATGAGAAAGATTGGAACATTGCCTTGTTGAAATTTTTCTATCAATGCACCACGTTTTGCCGAAGGTGTTTTGCCTGTTAAGGTTAAGTATTTAATATTTAGTTGTGCTAAAAACTGTTCAATAATCGCCAACATGCGCGTAAAAGAAGAAAAAAGCAAAACTTTTCGTCCTTCTGCCAGCATGGTTGGTAATACGGTTTGCAACCATGTTAGTTTGGCAGAGTCATCATTTGTATAGTGTTTGTCGAGTTTTAGCAGAGCAGGATGGCAACATATTTGCCTTAGCCGTAACATGGCATTGCCGATGATAATTTTATTTTCTGGTCGGGTGGCTAAGGCGTGTTGAATTTCTTTGTGCATGCTTATACGCAGCGTTTCATAGAGCTCTTTTTGTTTGGGTTGCAGCTCAATAATTTGTACGATTTCGGTTTTTTCTGGTAATTCTTTGGCAACTTGAGACTTGGTCCGTCGTAACAGAAATGGAGCGATACGTTGCCGCAAATCATTTTGTCTGTTTTCATCACTGAGTCGTTCTATTGGTATGCGGTAAATGTGTTCAAACTGCTTTTGTGTGCCTAAAAAATTAGGCATCAAAAAATTAAACAAGGACCATAGTTCTCCAAGATGGTTTTCAATAGGAGTGCCACTTAGGCATATGCGTTGTTGTGCATGCAGTTGCATGGCGGCTTTGGCAGTTTGTGTTCGGGAGTTTTTTATGGTTTGGGCTTCATCCATAATGAGCACTGAAAAGTTGTATTTTTCAAGCAATACAACATCTCTAGCTAAAATACCGTAGCTGCTAATGATAATATCGTAATGTTGAATTTGTGCATAGAGTTTTGAGCGTTTGCTACCTGTTAAAACAAGGGCAGATAAATTTGGCGTGTATTTTTGGATTTCAGACTGCCAATTGCTTAATAAAGTTGTGGGTACAATGATTAAACAAGGTTCTTTGAGTTGTTTGTTGTTCTTTAAAGCCAAAAGATGGGCCAGAATTTGTAAGGTTTTACCCAAGCCCATATCATCAGCCAAGATGCCACCAAGCTGGTGTTTGCCTAAAAATTGTAACCACGAAAGCCCAAAAAGTTGGTAATCCCGTAAAGTTCCTGCAAGATTTTCAGGCTGCTTGGTTTTCTCTAAACCTTTGCTGTTGTTCAGTTGTTTGGCTTTGTTTTTCAACCACGAATCGCCATGAATGGTGAGTGCTGTTTTTTTTTGCTTGTTTTTGGTCAAAGCTTTTTGCAGTTGATTGATGCGTGAAAGTTGTGCGGTGGTGAGTTTGAGTTTTTTTTGGTTTAAAACCTGAGCATCATACAATTCTGCCAGTACCGATAAAATATGCCGCACCTGCTCATTGGCAAGTGCCACATGTTTGCCGTTTGCCAGTTTGACATCTAAATCTTGAGTTGTGCTCTTGTGCCACTGTCCTGATTCGATGGCTTTTACCAAATACGGTAAAATATTAATGTTCTCATTATTAATGGTGATACCAAGTTCCAATTGAAATGTGTCGGTATTGTTGGCATCTGTTTGGTTGATGGTGGCATACCAATTATTTGCTGTTGTGCGGTTGAGGTAATAATTGTCATCAATAATAATATTCCATCCCTCTTTTTGCAGTCCTCTTAATAAATAGGCAATAAGGGAAAAATCTCGGTCAATATAACGATCATTCAGATGAAAATCCTGCAAAACAATGGCTTCAAAATGTGCAAATACGGAATTAAGATTTTCAATTTGACGAACATATCCCAGCATTTGTTGCAATAAGTGACTTTCAGGAAGGACTGAGCCATTTGATAAATCAGCAAAGCAAAAAAGATGATTGCCTGCTTGGAAATTAATTTTAGCAACATCAAAAGCCAGGTAGTGCTTGCTCTGTGCTTGCACACACACTTCGTAACTGCTCAGCGTTAATTGTGGTGTGATTTTGTCTTGTGTGGCTATTTTTATTGAAACAGGTTGGTCCTTTTTTGATTGCTTGGTGGCGATGGTGTTTTCTGAGCGTGAAAAATAAAAGTGC
>CAZQMH010000115.1:5526-8430 GCA_964594435.1 uncultured Alcanivoracaceae bacterium | reverse complement strand
TGCCTCAAATTACCTTTCCCTCGCTACGGCTCCTATTCTCGGACAAGCTCCTAGGCATTTGAGAAGTTTTTTCAAAGGCATGCTGTAAGTCGGCAATAATATCATCCACATCTTCCAAGCCAACCGATAAACGTAACAAACTTGGGCTAATCAAATGTTTTTGCAATTCTTCCTCGCTGTAAGTCGAATGTGTCATGGAGGCAGGATGCTGAATTAAGGTTTCGGTATCGCCCAAGGATACGGCACACAGAATCATCTGCAAGTTGTTGACAAATTTCTCGCCCATTTCTCGCCCACCAAAAACCTCAAAAGCAATCATGCCGCCAAACTGCGACATTTGTTTGCTCGCCAATGCGTGGTAAGGTGAATTTTTTAAGCCCGGATAATAGACACGACTGACCAAAGGATGATTGTCTAAAAACTGAGCAATTTTCAAGGCATTCTCACAATGCCTATCCATACGCACATGCAGCGTTTTTAAACCACGTAAAATGAGGGTAATATCCATTGCTGAAATAACCGCTCCAGTCATATCTTTGAGCCCATAATAGCGAATATTTTCAATTGTTTCTGCGTTGGCAACGATGATGCCCGCAATTAAATCACCATGCCCACCAAGGTATTTTGTCGCCGAATGCACCACAATATCCGCTCCTAATTTCAGCGGTTGTTGCAAATAAGGTGTGCAATAGGTGTTGTCGATGATTAATTGTGCGGTATTCTCAGCAGTAATCTGAGCCAATGCCGAAATATCAATTAATCGCATATTAGGATTAGCTGGAGACTCGCCATAAACTACTTTTGTCTTGTGGCTTATCATTTTTGCCAAATTGCTCGCATCGGTGAGGTCGCAATAGGTTATTTTCACTCCGAATTTTTTCAAGCCATGCTCAAAAAAACTAAAAGTGCAGCCGTACAATGTTGTATCAGCAATGATTTCATCACCGGGTGCTAGCAATGACCAAAAAACCGAAGTAATCGCCCCCATGCCAGAGGCAGTTGCCAAAGCGGCTTGCCCACCTTCTAAATTTGCCATGCGTTGTTCCAGTAAATCTTGGGTTGGTGTCCCAAGTCTGGAATAAATATAATGAGCATTTTCTCCCTCAAAAGCATCCGCTCCTTGCTTAACATTGTCAAAGGCAAAGGTAGAAGTCATGTAGATTGGCGGATTTAACGCTCCATGAAATTTATTGGCATCATAAGCATAATGAATGGCACGGGTTTGAAATTTGGCATCTTTTTTCATCATTTCGGTTATTCTTTCTAAAAAGCTGATATTGTATGACGTAAAACACACGAAAAAAACAACTAAAGTGTAATTTATTCTTTACAATGCAAACTTAAAAATTTCTAAGATTTTAAATTTAAAGCTTTTTTTGCTGTTCATAAATCGTTACAATGTAATCATGAAATTAAAACTTACCACCAAGAACCGACTCGGTTTAAGCCAAGAAGTTTTGGCAATACTGGCAGAAAACAACATAGATGTCAAAAAAGTCGAGGTCGAAACAGGGCTAATTTGCCTAGAAACCGCCACAATTGATAAATTACTAGAACGAACTATTGCCACAAAATTAATGAAAATTGATGGCGTCAATTGGGTTGAAAGCATCCAGTTTATGCCAGCGGTTCAACGTAATTTGTTTCTCACTTCGCTGATAAATGCCGTACCTGACCCCGTGTTTGGCATCAATAACAAAGGGCAGATTATTTACCAAAACAATAAAGCGAAAGAATGTTTCAAATTTGAACATTTAAATAAACGCGTCTTAAAGGATATTTTTACTCAAGAAAATTGGGCACAAAAAATTGACAGTTCCGCCTCAGAGCACATCCCCGTTCACATCCAAACCATTGCGGGTTCTATGCTGGTCGAAGTGCGTGCGATAAAACAAAAAAATGACAAAAATATTGGTGCCGTTTTGGTCTTTCATCGCCCTGAAAACATAAGCACACGTTCTTATGTTATTCAAGGAGCCGATGTGCTGAGTTTTGAAAACCTGATGTGCAAAAATAAGCGCATGGTTGACCTCATCAATCGAGCCAAACACATGAGTAGCACCCAAGTACCGCTGCTTATTAACGGCGAGGCTGGTGTTGGCAAAAAAACCATTGCCCAAGCCATGCATCATGCCAGCAGCAGACAGAACCAATTGTTTTCAACCATTGATTGCAGTAACAGTAAGCCGTTAGCATTAGAGAAGGAACTCTTTGGCTATGCCCATCACAACACAGGCAAAGCAGGGCTACTAGAAATAGCCAATGGCGGCACAATTTATTTGCAAGATGTTCAAGAAATGTCAGCGGGCTGCCAACAAAGATTGTTGGATTTTCTACAAGCAAATACCTTTAAACGAATCGGCGGTAAAATCGAACGACAAGCAGACATCAAGCTCATAGCATCCAGCCCCTTGCCATTAAAAGAGTTTGTCAAAAACCAGCAGTTTAATTCTGAGTTATTCTATGCTCTTGACATTACACAGTTGCAAATTCCAGCCTTACGTGACAGGAAAGATGAAATCGAAGACTTTATTGCCTATTTTTTGCATTTTTTCAAACAACAAGGCGGCAAAAACATAACGGAACTCTCTTTTGCCGCATTAAGCAAAATAAAATCCTATTACTGGCCTGGCAATCTTAGCCAATTTAAAGATGTTCTCTACAAAGCCAGCTTGCTGACTCAAGAAAAAACCATTGATGAAGCTCATATTGAAATAGACGGCCACGTACCGATGGAAAGTCATTTAGAAAATCGCTCCTTGCCACAAGCCGTAGGGGAGTTTGAAAAGCATTTTCTGCAACACTGGTACCAAAAATACCCATCCACCCGAAAACTGGCTCAACAACTCGGCGTTTCACACACAACGATAGCCCAAAAACTAAACAAATATGGTATTACCCAAA
>CAZQMH010000115.1:0-5426 GCA_964594435.1 uncultured Alcanivoracaceae bacterium | reverse complement strand
ACCCAAACCCCGATATAGAAACAATCAGGATTTGGGTAGTGCATTTGCCAGATGAGCTTCCTATCCTGCTCTTTTTAGATAAACCATCAACAAGGAAACGGCAGCAGGTGTCATGCCCGCAATACGTGTGGCTTGTCCGAGAGTTTGTGGTCTAATTTTTGTCAGTTTTTCACTTAATTCTGCACTTAAACCATTGATGCTCTGGTAATCGAAATCCATTGGGATAATCTTACCTTCTTGGGCTTTGGATTTTTCTATTTCATCCAATTGCCGCTGCATGTAGCCTGAATATTGGGCATCTATTTCGATTTGTTCAATAACTTTTTCATCGCTTAATCGCCCGGTGAGCCCTGCAACTTGTGCCAATAAGGCATAATTTATCTCTGGGCGACGCAACATATCATAACTTGAAGCTTCTTTGGTCAAAGGAATAGAGAATTTTGCCAAAAAGGCTCGCCCCAAATCATTATGTGGCGAGAGCCACGTGTTTTTCAAAAAGGACAGTTCCTCGGCGACTTGTTGCATTTTTTTGCTGTATTTTTGCCAACGAATATCATCAATCAAGCCCAATTCCCGCGCTTTGGCAGTTAACCGAACATCGGCATTGTCTTCACGCAAAAGCAAGCGGTACTCAGCCCGAGAGGTAAACATCCGATAGGGTTCATTGGTGCCTTTGGTGATTAAATCATCGATTAACACACCCATGTAAGCTTCGCTTCTTTTTGGACACCACGAGGCTTTGCCTTGGGTCTTTAAACAAGCATTCATGCCAGCAATTAAGCCTTGGGCAGCAGCTTCTTCATAGCCTGTTGTGCCATTAATTTGACCTGCGAAATAAAGATTTTCCACATATTTTGTTTCCAACGAGTCTTGCAATCCACGAGGATCAAAAAAATCGTACTCAATAGCATAGCCTGGGCGGGTAATATGGGCGTTTTCAAAACCTTTGATGGAACGTATAAACTTCAACTGCACATCAAATGGCAAACTGGTGGATATGCCATTTGGGTAGAGTTCGGTGGTTTGCAAGCCTTCGGGTTCGACAAAAATTTGGTGCGAATTTTTATCTGCAAACCGCATAATTTTGTCTTCAATTGAAGGACAATAACGTGGACCGGTGCCTTTAATTTCGCCGCTGTACATGGGCGAACGGTCTAAGCCGCCGCGGATAAATTCATGTGTTTGCTCATTGGTATGAGTGATGTAACAAGAGATTTGTCGTGGATGCTGGCTGACATCACCGATGTAAGAAAAAGTGGGTAGTTTTTCATCTCCAGGTTGTTCTTCCATGACGCTAAAATCAACGCTATTGCCATCAATCCGAGCTGGTGTGCCTGTTTTTAAGCGTGCCACTTCAAAGGGTAAGGCACGTAATTTTTGTGCCAAAGTTTTAGCAGGTGGATCACCCGCTCGACCGCCTTGATGATTAGATAAGCCAATGTGAATTTTGCCATCTAAGAAGGTGCCAACCGTTAAAATGACGGTTTTGGCATGAAAAATCAGCCCCATTTGGGTGACTACTGCCGTGACTTTGCCATCTTTAATAATTAAATCATCGCAGGCTTGTTGAAATATTTTTAAATTCTTTTGCTGTTCGACGGCTTTGCGGATAAAGTTTTTGTAAAGAACTCGGTCACACTGTGCTCGGGTTGCTCGCACGGCTGGACCCTTGCGAGAGTTGAGGGTTCGCCATTGAATACCTGCATGGTCGGTGGCTTGTGCCATGATGCCGCCCATGGCATCAATTTCTTTCACCAAATGCCCTTTGCCAATGCCACCTATGGCAGGGTTACAGCTCATTTGCCCAATGGTTTCAATATTATGGGTCAACAACAATGTGGCCCCTCCCATGCGTGCGGCAGCCAGTGCGGCCTCGGTCCCTGCATGACCACCGCCGACCACAATTACATCAAAAACTTCTGAAAATTCCATAAAATTTGTCTAAATCATCTATCACAAGCCTCTATTCTAACGATTTCGTGGCTTTTACCTAGATTAACGCACGTTTTTTTGCATAAATTGGTCTATAATAAGGTGTAAAAGCACTTATTTTATTTATGCCAACGATTATATTACTTATTTTTTTTCTTTCTTGCTCTCGTACTTATGCGGTTGAAAAAGTCTTTTGGTCGCAAAAAGACGTGCTGGGTCCAACCATGCTTGAGCCTTTCTCCGCCATTGCCACTGACATCAATGGCGATGGAAAAAATGATATTGTTGCCATTTCTATTGCCGATGGGAATGTGCGTTGGTACGAAAATCAAGGGCAAACAGATGGACAAACTGTCTATGCCGAACATTATATTTATACTGCTTTTCAATCGGCTTTTTATCTAGTAATTGCAGATATGGATAATGATGGTGATGCGGATGTGGTGGTTGCTTCTTATTTGGACAATGCTATTTTTTGGTTTGAGAACTCTCAGGCAGGTAAATATTGGAAACAGCATGTTATTACCAAAAATGTTGAGATTGTAACCGCTTTTGCCGTTGCCGATTTCAACGGTGATGGGCTGTTAGATGTGGTTTCGGGTTCGTTTACCGAGGAAAAACTGTATTTTCACCAACAAATCAATAAAAACCTCTTCCGACAAAAAGAAATTTATCAAGGCATCGAAGGTGTTCGGGACATCAAGGCATTCGATATTGATGGCGATGGTTTTATGGATTTTGCCACCGCTTCAAGTAGCGATGACAGTTTTCGCTGGTTTAAAAACAATGCCGATGCGACCTTCAGTCAAAATACCATAACCGACACAGCCACAGGAGCGATGAGTATTGACTTTGTTGATTTGGATAAAGACGGCGACAGTGATATGTTGACTGCAGCAAGCGGCAATAATGAATTTAAATGGTATGAAAACCAAGACAATCATTTTTTCCCACACTTGTTGATTTCTGATGCCCAACGTCCACGGAGCATAAAAGCGATGGATTATGATAATGATGGTGACCTGGATATTGTGGCTATTGCTACGGGCGACAGCACGTTACGCTTGTTTGAAAATGATGGGCGTTTAAATTTCAAACAAAATATCGTCTCCGATAATTTAGACGGACTGGTGTCTTTGTCGCTAGCAGACATGAATGGCGATGGCAAAAAAGACATTGTCACCGAATCCTTTTTTGGACGCAATCTGCGCGTTTTTATCAACCAAGGCAACACTTTTGTCGATAGCATTGCCTACAAAAACTATGCCAAAAATGCCATAACAGTCGATGTAAAAGATATGGATAATGATGGTGATTTAGACATCATTAATGCTTCGTTTAATGACGATACGCTACGTTGGCTTGAAAATAAAAACAACACTTTTATCGAACATATCATTCGTAATGATATTGATGGCATCAGAAATGCCAGTGGTTTTGACATGGATAATGATGGCGATATTGATATTTTAACTGGAGCGGCTTGGGGCGATGTTTTTGCCTTGCATAGCAATGATGGCTCGGGCAATTTTAGCACAAAGATTATAGATGATGACGCTAATAATGCCGCTGGCATTCATGCTGCGGATTTAAATAACGATGGCAAACTTGATGTTATTGGTGCTGCCAGCCAAGTCTATAAACTGTTTTGGTACGAACAAACCGCCGATGGTTTTGTTAAACATTTAATTGATGATTTGACCAAAGCGGTACTTTCTAGCTATACGGCAGATTTGGATAATGATGGCGATTTGGACATTATGACAGCCGCATATTTTGACAATAGCATTCAAGCTTATGAAAACGATGGGCACGGTAATTTTGTCAAACATCCTATTTTTTCAGAAGCAAAACAAGCCTATTTTGTCCGCAGTGCAGATTTGGATGGCGATGGCGACAGTGATATTGTTGCCGCTTCAAAATTTGATAATTCCATTCGTTGGTTTGAAAATCAGGGCAATTGGCAATTTGCCTTACATTTGATTAGCTCGAATGCCAAAGCTGCCACTTCGGTCGATTTAATTGATATTGATAAAGATGGCGACATTGACATTATTTCTACTTCAATGGTCGATAACAGTCTGCGAATACATTCCAACAATGGATTAGGTCATTTTTATCAACAAACGATTTCAACAGAAATATTTGGAGCCCAAAGTGTTGTGGCAGCAGATATGGATGGTGATGATTTATTAGACCTGGTGGTGGCTTCTTACAATGATGATGCGGTAAGAATTTTTTATCAAAAAGTGATAAATATTGATATTGATGATGATAAATCGTTATAATTGCACAATCTTAAAACAAAACCAATTGCCCAATGGAACAAATTATAGAACTTATCCAAATCTTACCGAAAGCCGAATTACATTTGCATATCGAAGGCACTTTTGAACCAGAACTTATGTTTGAAATTGCAGCCCGCAATGACATCAAGCTTCCTTTTGAATCTGTGGAAGACTTAAAATCCTTATACAATTTTAATAATTTACAAGAATTTCTCGATATTTATTACCAAGGCGTAAATGTACTGCAAACCGAACAAGATTTTTATGACTTAACATGGGCGTATTTGCAAAAAGCCAAAGCCGATAATGTGGTGCATTGCGAAATCATGTTTGACCCGCAATCTCACACGCAGCGTGGTATTCCTTTAGATACTGCCATCAATGGTATCCATCACGCCCTCAAAGATGGGCAACAAAAACTTGGTATAAGTTCTTATCTGATCTTTAGCCTGTTACGCCATTTAAGTGAAGAACAATGCATTGCTTCTTTAAAACAGGCAGAAAAACATCTGGATAAATTTGAAGCCATAGGTTTGGATTCTTCCGAATTAGGTCATCCGCCAGAAAAATTCAAAAAATTATACGCCCTAGCCGATGAACTCGGTGTGTTAAAGGTTGCCCATGCTGGAGAAGAAGGTCCAGCGGAATATATCTGGAGTGCCATTGATGATTTAGGAATAGACAGAATTGATCACGGCAATCGCTGTTTAGAAGATGAGAAACTGGTACAACACATCAAAAATCTAGACCTAACGCTAACGGTCTGTCCCTTGTCAAACTTAAAGCTACAAGTCGTAAAAGATTTAAAACAACACCCGATAAAAACCATGTTAGATAAAGGTTTGAACGCAACAGTCAATTCCGATGATCCCGCTTATTTTGGTGGTTACATCAATGACAATTTTTTCGCCATCACCCAAGCTTTAGACTTATCTGCCAATGACATCGTTAAATTAATCAAAAATTCATTTACAGGAAGCTTTTTACCCGATGCACATATCGAAGAACATTTAAAACAAATTGATCTCATGTTCTGACGGGCTCCACATACAATCCCAATTCCATGAATAATAATGTGTGGCGTCTTCAAATACGATAGAAATATCATGGCTTTCATGCCAAATGACATGCGTCCACATTGGCTTTGGCAAAGTTAAGTGATGTGATTTGTACCATGCAGGGCATTGGGCTTTGATTATTTCTTTG
>CAZQMH010000114.1:0-8460 GCA_964594435.1 uncultured Alcanivoracaceae bacterium | reverse complement strand
CTCAAACTTTTTCCAACAAGCCCTTGTTCTTCAAAAAGATTTTTATTACCACACTTCTTGGTATTAGTTCAGGTATGCCGCTCTTTGTTTTTTACCAAACCTTGCCTGCTTTTTTTAGTGACTATGGGCTGAAACTTTCGACTATCGGTATCTTTAGTCTTTTATCTTTGCCTTACACACTCAAATTCTTATGGGCACCTTTGCTGGATAGATTTGCCCTGCCCTTCTTAGGAAAACGCCGCAGCTGGATGTTTTTATGCCAGTTTTTTCTTATCCTTTGCATCGCTTTGATTGGTTTATTTAATCCGCAAAAAGAATTGTGGTTTATTGTCGTTCTGACTCTGATTTTGACCACCCTAAGTGCCACCCAAGATATTGTTATTGATGCCTATCGCCGCGAATTACTCAATGACGATGAACTTGGAGCTGGCAATGCGTGGTTTATCAATGCTTACCGTTTTTCTTCGCTAATTCCTGGCTCTTTGGCATTGATTTTGGCAGATATGATTGCTTGGAAGTACGTTTTTCCAATCGTAGCCTTGTTTATGTTGATTGGTTTAATCACCACCTTATTCATCCAAGAACTGAGCCAAGACCAGCCGATGGAAGGTCATTTCATTCATACGATTATCGACCCTTTGACCGACTTTATTACACATAACGGCTTAAAAAACGCTCTGTTATTCGCCTTATTTTTGGTGCTCTATAAACTTGGAGACTCCATGGCAACAGCACTTTCCACCCCCTTTTATCTGCATCTTGGCTTTAGCAAAACCGTACTGGGAAGCGTGGTAAAAGTTGCGGCTTTATGGTCATCAATTGCTGGAGCTTTTATTGCAGGCTTTATTATGCGAAAAATTTCTCTCAACAAAGCCCTGTGGGTCTTTGGTGTTTTTCAAATGGTAACCATATTGGGGTTTGCCTGGCTATCGGACCTAAATCAGCCCTCTACCATTGATTTATTTATCATAGTTAGCTTGGAATACCTTGGCGTTGGCATGGGCACTGTGGCGGTTGTTTCCTATATGTTTAAGGTCTCAAGCAAAAAATTTGCCGCCTCGCAAATTGCACTTTTTACTGCCATTGCCAGTATTCCTCGTACTTTTCTCAATGCCACAACTGGCTATATTATCGAATCGGTTGGTTATACCGAGTTTTTTTTAATTTGCACCGCTTGTGCAATTCCAGGAATGTTGCTTTTGTTTATACTCGCTCCGTACAAAAAATGATACAATAGGCGTTTTTAATTTTTCCCTTATTGATATGATTCAAAATCCAGCATCATTTCCTGAAAAAGATTTCACCATTCAAGGTCCAGCAGGCACACTTGTCGGCATTGCAGGGCATCCAGTTGATAGTGAAAAGAGCCGCAAAACCGTGGCTATTATTTGTCATCCACACCCTTTGTTTGGCGGCACAATGAACAACAAAGTCACCCACATGATTGAAAAATCCATGCGAGAACTTAATTGCCACAGCATTCGCTTTAATTTTCGTGGTGTAGAAAAATCTGAGGGAGAATTTGATGATGGCAAGGGTGAAACAGATGATTTAATGGCAATTTACCACTGGATTAAAGAAATAATGCCAGAACATAAAATATTTTTGGCAGGTTTCTCCTTCGGTTCCTATGTCGCTTTGCGGGCTTGTCCTCGCATAAAACCGCAACAATTCCTCACCGTTGCTCCACCTGTTGAACGCTATGATTTTACCGAACTTGAGCTGCCGCAATGTCCGTGGTTGGTCATTCAGGGTGAAGAAGACGATGTGGTGACGCCCAAAGCAGTTTACGATTACGTCAATAATTTAGAAAACAGACCACAATTAGTAACTTTTAAGGCAGGACACTTTTTTCATCGCCGATTGCTTGATTTAAAAGGTGCCATCATCAATGGTATCTTACGCCAATTAACTGACACCGCAGAAAACCCCGAATCCTAAGTGCCGCATGAATCCATTAAGCGTTTATAACAAACAACGTGCAAACGGAAAAATTCACGCCGATGACCTGCAACAAAAAGTAGTTGCAACCTTAGATGAATTGTATTATAAATTACTCGAAAAACCCAAAAAAAAATGGTTTCGCAAAGTGCATCCCACTTTTTATGGTATTTATGTGTACGGCAAAGTCGGCAGAGGCAAAACATTTTTGATGGACTTGTTCGCCCAATCGCTGCCCGCTGAAAAAATGAGACGGCAGCATTTTCATGAATTTATGCTTTGGGTGCATGCACAATTGCACCTCATCAAAAACAAGCAAAACCCACTTGATATTATTATTAAAAACCTCAGTCAGGACATATCCGTTTTGTGTTTGGACGAATTTCTGGTACACGACATTACTGATGCCATGTTATTGGCTGGTATTTTGCTGGCACTAGAGAAAAATGGCATCAGTCTCATCACCACCTCAAATGTTAATCCTGTCGATTTGTATTATGGCGGCTTACAAAGGAAAAAATTTCTGCCAGCCATCGCATGGATGCAAAAAAACATGAAAATCATGCATTTAGATGGCGATTTTGACCACAAAAGAATACCGCAAATAAAAGTTCCAACAACTGGCTGTATCCGATAAACGAACAAAACCACACCCTGTTTGAACAGTTTTTTAGCACAACAAGCCACAGGCAAAACATCCATCTGTCGCCCATCACCGTTAACAAAAGAGAAATTTCCGTTATAAAACGCAGTGAAAAAAGCATCATGTTCTCTTTTGAAGTGCTATGCAAAGACGCAAGGAATGCCGCTGATTATTTAAAAATTTGTTCGCTTTATAACAGCATTTTTTTGTTGATAAATTCCCCCATAGCAGCAGATGACCGCAATACCGTAAAAAGATTTATCACGCTTATTGATGTCTTGTATGATACCAACACGACACTATATGTTCTTGGAGATTGCGAATTTAGGCAACTTTATCACGGTCACTTTTACGCTTTTGAAATGCAACGCACCCACTCACGATTGACGCAAATGGTGCAATAGTGCCAGAATAGCTTGGCATCTTTTAGGAAAACCATGCTGTTGGTATTCTCGCAATTGTTTTGCTACATTTTGCTTGAAAGTTTCCACGCCACTGACATCCGTATGTAAATTATCAACACTCACAGCAAATTCAACAGCACAAGTAGTAGCAAAAGCCCACTCGATGGCTTGCGGTTTGATTTCAACCTTAAAAAACTCATCTTGTTGCCGTTGATTTCTGCCATCTTCGGCATACCAATATCCATAATCATCGCACAACCTGCGTTTTTTACCTGCCACACACCAATGAGCCAGCTCATGCAAGGCACTGCGGTAAAAATCTTCACGAAACTGTATTTGTGCCCACTTTTCCCCTCGTGCAGCTTGATAAAACGGCTCGGCAAAGCCACCAACAAGACGGGTCTTGAATTGGTTTAAATAACGAGTATTTAAAGCCCGAATCAAATCAGGCAAACTAATTTTATGCATTTTTATCGCAATTCAGGCTAAAAAGTCACATAATACCAATTTAAGTCGAAATTGCCTCATAAAAACTTTATTAATAGGGCAATAATTGGCACAATAAGCCTTTATCATTCACGGTTTGAAACCTTAATCTATGCAAATTTCCATCAAAAACCAACAACAAATCGAAAAAATGCGCACCGCTGGACGTTTAGCTGCCGAAGTGCTGGACATGATTGAACCTTACGTGCAAGCAGGTATTAGTACCAACGAACTGGACAAAATCTGCCATGATTACATGGTTAACACCCAAAAAACCATCCCTGCCCCATTGAATTATCATGGCTTTCCCAAATCAATCTGCACCTCGATTAACCACGTTATTTGTCATGGCATTCCTGCCGATAAAAAACTCAAAAACGGCGACATCATCAATATTGACATCACCGTCATCAAAGACGGTTGGCATGGCGACACCTCACGCATGTTCACCGTTGGTAAAGTTGCTGCTCGTACACAAAAATTGATAGATGTAACCAAACAGTGCATGGAAACAGGCATAAAAATGGTCGCACCAGGAGTCAAACTGGGCGATATTGGTCATGCCATTGCTGCCAATGCACACAAACATGGTTTTTCAGTTGTGCGTGAATACTGTGGTCATGGCATTGGAAAAGTCTTTCATGAAGCTCCGCAAGTGCTGCATTACGGAAAAAAAGGCACAGGTGTTACTTTACAACAAGGCATGACATTTACCATCGAACCCATGATAAACATTGGCAAAAGACATGTCAAACTGCTCAAAGATGAATGGACAGTCATCACCAAAGATAAAAGCTTGTCGGCACAATGGGAACACACCATTGTCGTTACCGAAGATGGTTTTGAAGTCTTAACCGTAACCGACAAATACCCTTTTGATTACTGATGTCACGACTCGCTCCGCCATTAGCCGCCGAACATTTTATAGATGTTATTGAGCTACAAAAAACCACAGAAAACACCATTCAATTTTACCGTCAAATTTTACAAAAAGCAGAAAAAAAGCTGCAAGAAAGTTTTAACAAAGACGCCAATGTCATTGATTTAGTCCGCACCCGAGCGTGGTATGTGGAACTCATAATTTTGCATTTGTGGCAAAACTCTGGTCTTAATGAGTATTTATGTCTGGTCGCTGTCGGTGGTTTTGGTCGTGGTGACTTGCATCCTTATTCGGATGTTGACATCTTACTCTTAAAACCTAACAATTCAAAAAAACACGACGCAAACATCCAGCTATTCATCCAAAACCTGTGGGACATAGGCTTAGATATTGGTTCAGGCGTACGCACAGCAAAAGAATGTTTTGAACAAGCCAAAGAGGATGTCACTATTGCCACCAGCCTGATGGAAGCACGTTTCATCATCGGTCAGCGGAAACTTTTTTTTAAAATGCAAAAATTAGTCTCCAGCAATAAAATCTGGAAAGCAGAAGATTTCTACCAAGCAAAAATAGCCGAACAAAAAGCTCGGCACAAGAAATTTAGCGACACAACCTACAACGTGGAACCCAATATAAAAGAAGGGCTGGGTGGTTTACGTGACATTCAAATGGTGTCATGGGTGGTACAACGGTTTTTCCAAACACAATCTTTGCACGAACTGGTCGATGCTGGATTTTTAACCGAATACGAATACATTCGCCTCAAAAATGGCCAAAATTTTTTGTGGAAAGTTCGCTTTGCCTTGCATTGCATTGCAGGACATAAAGAAGAACGCATAGGATTTGATTACCAACTTAAACTCGCCAAAGTCTTTGGCTTCCACGATGAAGGCAAAAAAAATCCAGCAGTTGAACAATTCATGCAATTATTTTACCGCAACGCCATGCGTCTGGAGCGACTGAATGCTCGTTTGCTACAACTATTTAATGAAAAAATTATTCACCAACACGATAAAGTCATTAGCAAAAACATCAACCGCCGTTTTAGAACGGTCAATAATTTTTTAGAAATCATCGAACCGACACTTTTTGCTACAAAAATGTCCGTTTGGTTTGAACTCTTTATCTTGATACAAAAACACCCGCATATTCAAGGAGTAAGGGCCGACACGGTACGGGCCATGCGGCACAACATCAAATACATTAATCAAGATTTTCGTGATAACCCACAAGTAAAACAGCAATTTTTAGAAATATTACAACAAGACAACAAAGTAGCCGCCGTCCTCAACCACATCAACCGACTCGGAATTTTGGCACGTTATCTGCCTGTTTTTGGTCGAATAGTCGGACGCATGCAATTTGATTTGTTTCATATTTACACCGTTGATCAACACAGCCTCTTTGCTCTGCGGAATTTATGCCTATTACGGCACGGAAAAACTCAAGTCAAGAGTGCCGCTGAGATTTTTAGCACGATTACCAAGCCTTATTTGGTCTATATTGCTGCATTGTTTCATGACATTGCCAAAGGTCGAGAAGGACACCATGCGGACTTAGGAGCCCAAGATGCACAGCAGTTTTGCCAGCAACATCACATCACAAGCGAAGATGCACAACTGGTAACATGGCTGGTTAAGGAACACTTATTAATGAGTGAAACCGCACAAAAACAAGACATTTCCGACCCCAAGGTGATAGCTCGATTTTCTCAAAATGTCGGTTCGTTGTTAAAACTCAAGGCCCTGTACCTGTTAACAATAGCCGATATATCCGCCACCGACCCCAAATTATGGAACAGCTTTAAAGAAAGCCTGCTGTACGAACTCTATATTAAAAGCAAACACTACTTAACTGCCAATACACGTCCACAATCGCTGCCAGAAATTCAACAAACACTAACCCAACAACTCAGCGAAAACCACATTCAAGCCGAAATAATTACTCAACAAATTGCCAATTTTCCCAAAAATCTCTATTTCAAGCTAGAAAGCGACAAACTGTTGAAAGTACACTACCTACTGGCCACCAATAAAGCGCCTATTACTTCCTATATTGAACGAACAGAGACAAGCACCGAATTTATAGTCTATTGCCAAGATTTCAAAGGTCTGTTTTACATAATGGTCTCGATTTTAGAAAAATACGACTTCAATGTCGCCGATGCCAGCATCAACAACACCGAAAACAATTATGCCCTTAACACTGTGCATTGCATCCATCATAAAACAACCACTTTGCACGAAAAAATGATGTTAGAACTGAAAACAGCTTTAGCCAAAAAGGAATATTTTGAAATTGCCATCGAAAAATACACCCCGCCTCGTGAAAAAGTATTTAAGATAACGCCACAAATAAAATTTTTGCAATCGGGTCACAAAAGTAGCAGCCTCATAGAAGTAATATGCCGAGAACGCCACGGCTTATTACCATTAATTGCCAAAACCTTAATTGCCCAAAATATATCTATCCGTGCTGCCAAAATAGTCACCGTCGGGGCTCGTGCTGAATACAATTATTGGCTCAGCCAAGATAATCAAGCACTGACAACAGAACAACTAAAAAAATTGAAACTCAAACTACTGGAAATCCTATGACAGACTTAAAAAAAACCATTGAACAAGCCTGGAACGAAAAAAATCAACTCGATAAAAAAGAACTGCACAAAAAATACGCCAAAATCGTAGATGAGGTTATGCACACACTCGAAAAGGGCACTTACCGTGTCGCTCAACCATTAAACAACGGTCAATGGCAAGTCAATGACTGGCTTAAAAAAGCCGTATTATTGTATTTTTCTCTGCACGAAAACACCGTAACAGCAGCCGCAACACATAATTATTATGACAAAGTTCCTTGCCGATTTGCCAACACCAGTGCCCAAGAATTCAAAGACCTTGCCATTCGCATTGTTCCTCCTGCCACCGTTAGAACGGGAGCATTTTTAGGCAAAAATGTCGTCGTCATGCCAAGTTATATCAATATTGGAGCCTATGTTGGCAGTGGCACGATGGTCGACACATGGGCGACCGTCGGCAGCTGTGCACAAATCGGCAAAAACGTACATTTATCAGGCGGAGTTGGTATTGGCGGCGTACTAGAACCACTCCAAGCCGCCCCCACAATAATCGAAGACAACTGCTTTATCGGCGCACGCAGTGAAGTCGTCGAGGGTGTTCGTATCGGCAAAGGCAGCGTCTTATCCATGGGTGTTTTCATCTCACAAAGCACAAAAATATACAACCGCCAAACCCAAGTGATAAGCTATGGTTACGTCCCTCCTCACTCGGTCGTGGTACCTGGAACACTACCCGCCAAAGACGGCAGCCACGCTCTGTCCTGTGCGGTAATCGTCAAAACTGTTGACGCCCAAACCCGAGCGAAAACCTCCATCAACGACCTTTTACGCGAGTAGAAAAAGCTCTTTTGGATAAAACCTAAATCCTGATAAGAAAATCAGGATTAGTCTGTGGTTTCAGAGGTGGTTTTACTTCGGGATTTGTATTTTATTTTAAAAACTAATTTTTTATTGTCCTATTTTAGAAACTTAATCGTATTTAGTTATTAGGAGCGTGTTCGATAATAGTAATCGTAATGAGGGAAAGCTGGGTATAGAACGATTTTTCGTTTATTAGAGAAGAATAGCACAAATCCAGCTTTTCTATATTAGATTATCTGTTCTCGGACAAGCTCTTAGTCACATATGTCAATAGGCATATAACATATATAAAATCTTAAATTAGAGAAATAAAAATGAAAAAAATATTATTACTAACTTTGTTAACAACCCTTAGTGCTCACGCAGATTACTATTATGAAATAGCTGGGTCGCCTTTTAATCAACTGAAAGGGCCATTTAGTAGCATTGATCAATGCAATACTGCTAAATTGGAGGGTGTAAACCAAATTGTGTAACTTCATTTTATGGAATTGTTCACTGTTTCAATGGTCAATAGAAATTTTTCATATAGAGTTTTATACAATACGTTCAAAATAGAATCTATGATACATTATAGTGAAACCTTTGAAATAAATTAGTTTTGTTGTAGCAACTCAAGCAAACCAACAACCCGGTTGTGCAAGGTTTGTGCATCTTGAGCGACGAT
>CAZQMH010000113.1:0-8581 GCA_964594435.1 uncultured Alcanivoracaceae bacterium | reverse complement strand
TTCCATAACAATAAAATCATAATCGCAATGACTTAACAATAACGGTTTGCCGATATTACCGACCAAATTAACTGTTTTGCCGACAGCTTGCAACACATGAGCCAATAATGAGGCGGTGGTGCTCTTGCCTTTTGTGCCCGTGATAGCGATAATTTTGCATTGCGGATTTTTGTGCCGTTCATTAGCAAACCATAACGCTGTGGCAGAAGTAAACAGTGTGTTGGCTTGAGTTATACGTTTGTCATAAGCACTGATGCCAGGTGATTTGATGACAATATCAAATTGGTTTAACAACGAAACATCGACCTTTTGGGTGAGACAATTGACATCGTCTTTGACTTCACTTGCCTGACATAAAACGCTAAAGTCTATGTGCTTATTTTGGAGATAAGTAGCCGTTGCTTGACCTTCCACGCCAAACCCCCAAATGGCGACTTTACTCTTTTTTAAGGTAGACAATTTCATTATTTGTGTAATTCTTGGGTCAATTTCAGCAAAAGTTTACTGCTACGCCATTCAGGTTTGGCAGCAATTAAGTCCAATGCCTGCTGAGATTCTTGAATTGTGCCCACGCATTCAAATGGTTTGATGCCATCAATACCGAGCAACTGGGCAAAACCATCAAATTGTGTTGCATCATCAAGCATATCGTGCTGAAAGATTTTCAGTACATTCTGGCGTGTGGCAAAAGCTGCCATACCTAAAAATACAAATCGGCATTTAGGGCAATCGCAACACCATCTGTTTTGCTTGTTATGTGAGCCATCAAGATGAAAATTACGGTTACAGCTGGAAAATACTCGAAAATACTGCTCTAGTTTCGCAAATTTCTGCAAAACTTGCAATTCACTCAATTGACGCAAATAGGAATAATAATGCAAAGACGGTGATATTTCTTTATGAATTACGTGGCACAAATCCTTTTCAAATTCATGGCTTTTAGAATACTGATGATTGACCTCTTGCCCTTCCTTATTTATGGTATTGGCTGAATCGGCTGAGCTTTCATTGGAAAAAACGATGTTATCAAAATCAAACAACAATGCCACCAGCACTGCCACGCAAGAATTTATAGCGGTGATAGGAATGTGACCATTAAAAGCACCTTTTTGATTGTAATCCAATAATTTTGTATCTATTTTACGCAGAACTTGCAGGCTTGGCAGACCTGTTGCGGCAATGACTTGTTTGATTAATGGAGCATTGCCAACAAAAAACAAACACAAATCTTTACCCTGTTGCCGTAAGGCTTCAATCGTCACCAAAGAGTCTTTGCCACCACCAATGGCAACCAAAGCTTTGTTTGACAAAGTGAGATTTGTAGCGATAGGGCTTTTGCCTGTTGCGGGAATTTGGCATTTTCCTGCAAGAGAAACATGATTAACATAAGCCAATTCTGCCAAGCCATGATACCAAGTTTTACTGACAAAATCTGCCACAGTTTTGCTGGTGGGTTGTTGCAGTTGAATGTTGTTTGCCAAACCCGCCTTATAATAGCTCACACCACACACCAAGTGCAGTAATTGGCAGGCAGCATTTATCGCTTTTGACCTCTTGGTCGAGAATTTATTTATGAATTTTGGCAAAATCAGCGTTTCAGTAACTTTACCGATGTCTTGCATTGCATAAGACAGATGCAACTGGCATGTACTGTTGTGCAGTTGCCAATCAAGAAATTTAAAGCTGTTATGAAATTTTGTCGTCACAGAAATTTAGTTAAAAAGAACCTATTTTACCTGATTGTAAAAAAAAAGCCTCTAGAAATATTCCAGAGGCTGCCAAAAAACTGGCAAGAGAGAGAAGAGTTGTAGATAAATCTAATTAATATTCAGCAACCTGAACATTAACTTTGATTCGGATACGGTCACCAGGGTGATTACGTAAACGCGTGTGATGGATTCTGCCATCATAATCATAACTGACATCATAGCCTGAAATACGTTGTTCTTCGGTGTACTCCGTACGCGTATAACACTGTCTGCGTTGGTGACGATTATGGCGATTATGACGCCTGTCATCATAATAACCAGCAGGGCGAGCATTGGAACCAATAGCAGCCCCAGCAATGATTCCCGCAGCTGTAGCGGCATCTCTGCCTCGACCATCACCAAAATGATTGCCAACTAAACCACCGATGATACCGCCTAAAATAGCACCACCAGCATTGCCACTTCTGTGGTGTGAGCTGTAACGCCTGGTGGCATGCCTTCTGTTTTCACAGACGCGGTGTTCTTGTGGCACTTGATAAGTGGTGTAAATGGGTTGTACATCCACCACTGGTGCATAAGTGTATTCGCTATCATAACGACCCGCTGCGGCAATATTGGTTAAAGCTAATAATGCAAAACCTTTGAATATGTTATTAATTGTTTTCATGTTTTCACCTATTAATATAGAATAATTTTTTAGTTCTTGGGTGCAGTTTAAGCAAAAGTGAATGAATAAAAGCTGAATAAAGCCCAACTATCCAAAATCCAGATGAGTGAATTGCAATTTGGAAAAATTTATGGAACTATTTTATAAATAGACTTTCAAACTCAGATACTATTATAATAAAGCGTATGATAAAACTAAAAAATTTGACTAAAGTGTTCAAGACACAAGGTGAAACCATCACCGCTCTTAAAGCTATTGATTTGCAAATCAAGGCGGCGGAGTTTGTTGCCATCATGGGGCGTTCTGGTTCGGGCAAGTCAACTTTGCTTAATATATTGGGTTGTATGGACAAAGCCACTTCTGGTCAATATTTGCTTGCCAATGCCGATATATCTGAAAAAGACGATGATGAATTATCGCATATCCGCAACCAAAGAATAGGCTTTGTGTTTCAAGGCTTTCATCTATTGCCACGCTTAACAGCACTGCAAAATGTCATGTTGCCTTTACGCTTTACAGGTGTAAAGGAAAGTTTACAAAACAAGCAACGAGCCATAGAACTACTGGAAAAAGTAGGCTTGAGCAATCGAATCAACCACATGCCCAACCAAATGTCAGGTGGTCAAATTCAACGAGTGGCGATTGCCCGTGCCCTAATAAACAAACCCGACATTCTTTTAGCCGATGAACCCACAGGCAATCTTGACAGCACAATTTCACAACAAATCATGCAATTATTAACCGACCTCAACCAAGCAGGGCAAACCATTGTTATGGTGACACACGAAGATGATATAGCCAACAATGCCAATCGCACCATCCACTTTCTTGATGGAGAAATAATCCAATGAAAAAAAGGATAATGGCAGTTTTATTGGTGGCTGGTAATTTTGCACAGGCGGTTACCATTTATGCAACGGGTTCGGTAGAGTCAAAAAACACACAACATGTCTTGATGCCCTTGGTGCAATCTTTTCAAGGGAAAATTAATGACATAGTGACCGAAGGCAGTTTTGTAAAAAAAGGAGATTTTGTTCTCAAAATAGATGCCAGCGGAGTCGATAGCCAAATAGATAACCTGTTAGAACAGTTGGAACTATTCCAAGCCAACGCAGAAAAAACCAAAATTGAAACGGCAATTGCCTATAATAATGCAAAAAAAGCCTATGATGTCGCAAAAATAACGCTAGAAATTGACAAAATGAAAGCCCAAACACCGTTAAATTTTATCGGTGAACTGCAATACAAGCAAAACCAATTGCGTCTAAAAAACAGTGAAAAAACCTATGAAAAGGCAAAAAATGATTGGCAAGAAATACTAAAAAAGCAACAAGAACAACAACAAGAATACCAACTTGGACTCAAGCAAAAGCAAGATAAACTCAAACACCAACAAGAACTGGTTGACCTGTATACCATCTATGCAGAACAAACGGGTTACGTCATTTATGGTAGCCATCCGTGGAATGGTAACAAGCTGCAACTCGGCGACCAAGTGCAAACAGGGCGTGAAGTATTAAGAATTTCCCAAAACACAAACTTGCAAATTATCGCATGGATAAATGCCATTGATATTCCAAAAATTAAAATAGATGATGCAGTAAAAATACAATTTGACGCGTTTTTAGGCAAACAATACGCTGGGGTTATTCGTGAAATAGCCGCAGGCGGACAAGACCGCAAAATCTGGGGTGATGCCTTGTATTATAAAACCACCATAAAACTCGTGCAACAACCGCAAGAAAAAATAATATCAGGCATGAGTGCTGTGGTCGCAATTGAGGTCAAAGAACATGATTAAATATGTCGTTATGTTTTTACTGTTGCCATTGCAAACACTAGGAGCCAAGCAAGAGCTTCAACAAATAGAAGCCCATGGTGAATTAAAAGCAGCCAACAGCAGCGCATTTTCACCACCAAAAATAAAAAACTTTTGGCAATACACCATCGCCTTTATGGCAGAAGATGGCAGCGTTGTACAAGCGGGAATGCCCGTATTAATGTTTAAAACCGAAGGTTTGCAGAGCAAATTAATTGAAGCCCAAGGTAAACTCACGATCAAAAAAAGCACCTTGCAGAATTTACAGGTCAATCAACAAGAATTTTTTGAAAATAAAAACATTGAATTGGAAGAAAAAAAGATGCAATGGCAAAAAGCCAAGCACAAAGCGGCTTTGCCCAATAAACTGGTGGCAAAAAATGATTACAAAGAAAACCAACTCAATCTTAAAAAAGCCAAAATTGATTACGATTGGATAAAAAAAGACATTGAACTGAACCATTTGAAACAAATAACCGAAGAAAAAATTCTTACAGCCGAAATTACTAAATTACAAAAAAAGCTTAACTACTTTCAACAATCTATCAGCAAAATGAACATGATGGCAAGCACCACAGGCGTGGTGATGCACAAAACAGATTGGAACGGCAATAAATTTGCCATTGGTGATTCGGTATGGGGCGGGCAACGTGTTATGGAAATAGCCGATTTAAGCAAGATAATTGCAACCTTAGAAATAGATGAAAACATCATAAAAAATGTAAAAACTGGACAAAAAGTTAAAATCATCCTCGACTCGATGCCTGACAAAGAATACTATGGAACGATACAAAAGCTTGCCAATGTGGTGCGTATTAAATCCAAAAATCAACCTGCCAAAATACTCGATGCAACGGTCTCAATCACTACAGTTGATGAAGAAGTCATGCGTCCAGGTATGCGTTTGACGGCTTACATTATGCTCGGTGAGTCGTTGTGAACGCTATAACTACGATGGTAAAGGTCTATATTAGTTTAGCATTTTTCGCCCTTGTTTCCTGCTCGCACCAATCGGAACAACAAATTCCATTGCTGAAAATCCACAAAAAAACGATTGAATTTACAGTTTTGGCACAAGGTGAGCTAGAAGCCCTAAAGTCAACACCTATTTCCTCAACCTCGAAAGCCAGAAAGCCACAAACCATTGCTTGGATTGCACCGCAATTCAGTTATGTTAAAAAAGGCGATGTTATTGTTAAATTTGATGCCGTACCGTTTGCAATGGAATCCAAAGAAGTCGCTTTTGAAATGGCTAAAATACAAATGCAAAAAGGACAAAAGCAGCGGCAATTAGATTTGTCTCTTTATGATTTTCAAAACCAAGAAAAAGTAGTCAGTTTTGAATACGATATGGCAAAGAAATTTAATATCGACAATCCGTTGCTCTACACCAAGATAGAAATGATTGATGCCAGCGACAATGAAGAATTTTTGCAAGCCAAAAGCCAGCACCTTAAACGCATGGCAGAACATTTTAAAGACAAAGCAAAATCTGAAATTTCCTTAATAACAAGCAAAGAAAAATTACAACAAAATAAACTTGCCATCAACCAAGAGAACCTCAACTCCTTAGAAATAAAAGCCCCACATGATGGACTATTTGTTTTACAAAAAAGTTGGGATGGAAGCTTGCCGCAAGCAGGGAAAGTGATATTTATGGGCATGAAACTCGGCAAATTACCCGATTTATCACAAATGCAAGCTAAAATCTACTTGCCAGAAATAGAAGCGGTTGGTATCAAACAAGGACAACGTGTAAACATCAAGTTGCACGCCTTCCCACGTATGGATTTCACAGCAAAAATCACCAACATTTCAAAAACAGCCCAACCCAAGCAACGCGATAACCCCATCAAATATTTCACCCTAAATGCTGTGCTTGAGCAAAAAGACCAACAACACCTTTTGCCTGGGCAACGCTTGGATGCCACAATAATTCTACTGCACGAAGAACAAGCCATAAGCGTGCCTATCCAAGCCATATTCAGAGAAAATAACCACAGCTGGGTATTTCAAAAAAATGGCGCGACATTTAGCAAAAAAACCGTAACATTAGGCGTGTGTTCTAGCAGTGAATGTATCATTCGTTCTGGTCTTGAGGAAAACACCAGTATCGCCCTCATCAATCCAACCTTAAACAACAGGGAGAAAAAAAAGCCATGATGGTTCTATTTACACAAGCGATTACGGAAATGATGGCGCATAAATTACGCACATTGCTGACCTTATTAGGCATGGTGTTTGGTGTTGGAGCGGTCATTGCCATGTTGAGCATAGGTGAAGGTGCAAAAGTAGAATCGACCCAACTGATCGAATCAATGGGACTTCGTAATTTGGTGATTAATGAAAAAATTACCGACAATGAAACCCGCAAGGAAATTCGCAAAAACTCCATCGGACTTAATTTTAATGACATGCAAGCCATCACCAAGAGCTTGCCCTTTGTCACCGAACATTGTGCCCAAAAGAAAATAAAGACCTATATGTTGTTCTCTAAAAACAGCAAAAGTGACGCCTCAGTTTTGGCACAATCACCCCAATGTTTTACCTTAAATAATTTACATCTTGCCCAAGGGAAATTTTTTGATGCCAACGACAACCAAGCCAATCAACAAGTCGCGGTTATCGGTTCTGAAGTTGCCAGCAGTCTTTTTCCACAAGAAAGTGCCTTGGGTAAACTCATTAAAATCAATCATCTTTGGGTTGAAGTTATCGGTGTTTTACAAGCACAAAAACTCAGCAAAAAAGAAATACAAGGGATAAAACTTGGAGCCGAACATAACCGCATATTTATCCCAATTTCCACCGCACTCAAGCGTCTTAAAATACCGGATTTGGAAAGCCAACTCGATACCATCCGTGTCAAAATTGATGACAGTACTGCACCACAAGTTGCGGCTATGGCGATTAATAAACTATTAAAAAGACGGCACGGCAACAGTGATGATTTTGAAATAATTGTTCCCGCATCACTGCTCAACCAACAAAACAAAACACAACAAATCTTCACCATTGTTATGTCGAGCATAGCGGGCATTTCCTTGCTTGTGGGCGGCATTGGCATTATGAACATCATGCTTGCTACCATCTTAGAACGCACCAAAGAAATTGGTTTGCTACGAGCTTTAGGCGCAACAAAAGCCGATATCAAGAATCAATTTTTAGTAGAAAGTGCGACCATTGCCGCTCTAGGTGCTGTTTTGGGCATTATTATGGGAATAATTTTATCCATGACCATACAATCCTTTGCCAACTGGCCAGTTAAATACTCCCTGTTTTCCATCGTTCTTGCGGTTGCTGTTTGTTTGCTAACGGGTATTGGCTTTGGATATTATCCTGCCAAGAAAGCCGCACAACTTGACCCGATAACCGCCTTGCAAAAAAATTAATGCAAAATACAATGCTTAGACTTTTTAAAATTAAAAGTCGTGAAGCGGTTGTGCAAAAGGTCGATGATTTGCAGTTTATTGGTTAAGGTTGTGCCGATATTGGTTAGCAGTTTGAGGGCTTCGGTGGCTTGGTAGATGCCCGCCAGACCAGGTGTGACGCCCAGTACGCCTGTGTTGCTGCAATTTTCTGGTTCAAAGCCTTGAGTTTGTGGAAAAAGACAGTTTAAGCAGGCTGCGTTTTGTTGGCGAAAATCAAAGGTGCTGAGTTGGGCTTCGTATTGAAAAACGGTTGCATAAAGCAGGGGTTTTTTGAGTTGCAAGCAGATTTTGTTGATGAGGTAGCGCGTGCTAAGATTGTCGCTGCCATCAATAACGATGTCGGCTGCTTTTATCAGTGGTGTTGCATTGGATTGGTTCAATTTTTCAGCCACGACGTTTACTGTTATATTGGGATTAAGTTGGTGCAGGGTTTGTTTGGCAGAGTCAACTTTTAATGTGCCTATGGCTTGAGTTGTGTGGATGATTTGTCGTTGTAAGTTGCTGAGTTCGACGGTGTCATCATCGATGATGGTCATTTTGCCAACGCCTGCAGCGGCCAAATACAAGGCGGAGGCTGAACCCAGTCCACCAGCACCAACCAACAAAACGTGTGATGTTTTAAGCTTTTGTTGGGCTTTTTTGCCAAATCCTTGCAGTTGGTGGTGGCGTGCATAACGAATGTCGTGGTCGGATATTTCTGGTATTTCAGTTGGTAAGCCTTGTATTTGCCACTTGCTGTAGCCTTCATTAGCATTGTAGAGTTTTGTGAAACCCAGTTTTTGCAGTTGCTCAATGGCATCGAGTGAACGTCTGCCTGTTTGGCACATAACATAATAGCTGTTATTTTTATCGAGTTGCTTTTGGGCTTCTGCTACTAAATCACTTAAGCATAAACAATGTGCTCCTTGGGCAATGCCTTGTACCCATTCTCCAGCGGTGCGAACATCCAAAAGAATAT
>CAZQMH010000112.1:0-8637 GCA_964594435.1 uncultured Alcanivoracaceae bacterium | reverse complement strand
AGAATAGTTGCCCTATTTGACGAGAATCAGGTGAAAAATTGCTCAAATTCACCTTTTCCGCAGTAGGTTCTCTATTCTCGGACAAGCTCCTAGGTTTTTAATGCCACCAAGTCATTGTATTGTTGCAGACTTTCGGGGTTGGCTAGGGCATCGGTATTCGTAACTTTTCTGCCGTGAACGGTGTTTTTAACCGCTATTTCGACGATTTTACCGCTTAAAGTCTTAGGGATGGCGGTGACTTGGATGATTTTTGCAGGAACGTGTCGTGGGGTGGTGTTGCTGCGAATGGTGTTTTTTATTTTCTTAATTAAGTCTTCATCCAGTTGCAAAGAGTCTTTGAGAATTACAAACAAAATGACTCGCACATCATTTTGCCAGTCCTGACCAATAGCAATGCTTTCTAAGACTTCAGGCATGTTATCGACTTGTCGGTAAATTTCCGCCGTGCCGATGCGTACCCCACCAGGATTTAAGGTGGCATCACTGCGACCGTAGATGGTTAAACCGCCATGCTTGGTGATTTTGGCTAAATCACCGTGGCACCAAATATTGTCGAATTTTTCAAAGTAAGCCGCTTTGTATTTTTTGTTTTCTGCATCATTCCAAAATTTAACAGGCATCGCAACAAAGGCATTCATGCACGAAAGCTCGCCTGTTTCATTGAAAAGACGCTTACCATTGTCATCCAGAATGGCAACATCCATTCCCAGCCCCAAACACTGCAATTCTCCTTTGAAAACGGCTAAAGCAGGGTTGCCCAAGGCAAAACAAGAACAAATATCCGTGCCACCAGATATGGAAGACAGGCAAATATCCTTTTTCCAGTTCTCATATACGTAGTCATAATTCTCAGGCATCAGTGGCGATCCTGTTGAAAAAATAGTGCTTAATTGCTTAAAACTCCGCTGATGATTGGGTTTTATGCCGGCTTTTTCAATGGCAGAAATCCATTTAGCACTGGTGCCAAAGTGGGTGATGTCATTGTCATTGGTAATATCTAATAAGCGATTACCATCTGGATAAAAAGGCGAGCCATCATAAAGATACAAACTCGCCCCGACACAAAGGGCCGAGGCCATCCAGTTCCACATCATCCAGCCACAGGTGGTGAAATAAAATAACGTATCATTGTCCTTAAGATTACTGTGTAAAATGAGTTCTTTTTTGTGCTGCAGTAGCATTCCACCATGCCCATGTACAATGCACTTGGGTTTGCCTGTTGTGCCAGATGAATAAAGTATGTACAGCGGGTGCTTAAAGTCTACGGCTTGGATATGAACATGACGGTTATTATTATCTAAGGCATTTTCCCACGAGATAAAATTGTCGTTAAGTTTTGTGTTACTGGCAACAAAGTCAATCACAACAACTTTCTCTATGGAGTCAATTTTTGCAAAGATATGTTCGGCTTTCTGTAGGCAGTCATGTGTTTTGCCATTGTAAAAATAACCATCGGCAACAAACATTAATTTGGCATTGACCTGCCCAAATCTATCGACCACACCCTCAAAACCAAAATCTGGCGAGGTTGATGTCCAAATTGCACCAAGGGCTGTTGTGGCAAGCATGGCGATGATTGTTTCTGTAGTGTTGGGTAAAAAGCCTGCGACTACATCGCCTTTTTTTATGCCTTGTTGAATGAGAAAATGCTGTAACTGGGCAACACGATGGTAAAGTTGTTGGTAGCTGAGTTGGGATTTCTTTCCAGCTTCATTTTCAAAGGTGATAGCGGTTTTGTTATTGTTGTGCTTGAGAATGTTGGCAGCATAGTTAAGTTTACTGCCGACAAACCACTGTGTGGCAATTTTATGTTGTGCTTTTATTATTACATTTTCTAAAGCTGGGGTAGGCGTTTCAATAAAGTCAATTTCACAAAATTCGACGATACTTTGCCAAAATTCTGCCGTTTTTTCTACAGAAAATTGATGCAGCTGTTGGTAGTCTTGTAGTGACCGATGGTATTTTGAGTTGATGAAATTTTGAAATTTTGTGATATTCAATGAATTTAGCTGTGAATCTTTGGGTTTCCAAATGGGTGGTTGGCTATTTTTCATGATGTTTTATCAAATGTGTTGAAAAGCGAAGATTTATTTTAACAAAAATTACTTTAAAAACGCTATAATATGAGCGTTTTAATAAAAAGAGATGAAAAATAATGAATCGTGAATCGATGGAATTTGATGTAGTGATTGTTGGCGGCGGGCCATCAGGTTTGGCGGCGGCGTGCCGATTGGCACAATTATCCCAAGAACACAAAAAAGATTGGCAGATTGCTGTGGTTGAAAAAGGCTCAGAAATTGGAGCTCACATCATCTCAGGAGCCGTCTTTGAACCCAGTGCTTTGGATGAATTGTTCCCTGACTGGAAAGACATGGGTGCTCCTGTTGAAGTTGCCGTAACAAAAGACGAATTTCATTTTTTACGTTCCGAAGATAAAAGTCTCAAGACACCTGGTATTTTTATACCTAGCCCAATGAAAAACCATGGCAATTATATTATTTCTTTAGGAAATTTATGCAAATGGTTGGCACAACAAGCCGAAGAGTTGGGCGTTATTTTATTTCCTGGCTTTCCTGCCAGAAGTATTATTTTTGATGACAACGACCAAGTTAAAGGCATAATCACCCAAGACATGGGGATTGATGCCTCGGGCAATGCCAAGCCCAAACCCGCATTTGAAGCAGGTTATCGCCTGCTGGCAAAGCATACAATATTCGCCGAAGGTTGTCGTGGTCATCTGGGCAAACAGGTCATCCAGAAATTTCATCTTGATGCCCACAGCGACCCGCAACATTATGGCTTGGGCATAAAAGAAGTGTGGCAAATTGATGATTCGAAATCCGAGCTTGGCAAAGTGGTGCATACATTTGGTTGGCCATTGGATAATCATACCGAAGGTGGCGGGTTTTTGTATCATTTTGAACAAGGCAAAGTTGCATTGGGTTTCATCACTGCCCTAAATTATAGCAACCCCTATTTATCACCTTTTGAAGAAATGCAACGATGGAAAAAACACCCTGTCATTAAAAATATTATCGACAATGGAAAACGCATCAGTTACGGTGCGCGTGCCATGAACAAAGGCGGAGTGCAATCCTTGCCCGAGATAGAAATTCGTGGAGCACATTTAACGGGTTGCGATGCTGGCTTTCTTAATCCTGCCAAAATAAAAGGCAACCATTTGGCAATGAAAACAGGCATGTTGGCAGCGGAAGCCATCGCAGAAAATTTACTAAAAAACAACGAATTTGACGTCAAAACAGACTACCAACAGCGCGTTAAAGATTCGTGGGTTTATACAGAATTGCAAAAAAGTCGAAACTTTGAACCCGCCTTAAACAAATTTGGCACCATACTCGGTGCGGCCTATACTTTTATTGATCAAAATATTTTTCGCGGCAAACTGCCTTGGACTATGCACAATACCACGCCAGATTATGCCAGCTTAAAGCTCGCCAAAGACAGTAAAAAAATAAATTATGACAAACCTGACAACAAAATATCCTTCGACCGTTTGTCTTCTGTTTATTTATCCAGTACCAACCATGAAGAAGACCAAAAGTGTCACTTATTGTTAAAAAACCGAACGGTTCCAATCAAAGTTAACTTACCCAAATGGGACGAACCTGCCCAAAGATACTGCCCAGCAGCGGTTTATGAGGTCTTGGAGGAAAATAATAACAAGATATTTAGGATAAATGCCCAAAATTGTGTACACTGTAAAACCTGTGATATAAAAGACCCAAGCCAAAACATCAATTGGGTAACTCCTGAGGGTGGTGGCGGCCCAAATTATTCAAATATGTAATGCTTATGAGATTTCTGCAAAAAATATTATTAATCAGTGTCCTGTTTTCCGTGGTATTAGCGTCTAACAGTTTAGCCAAAGATAAAACGCGTTGGATGGCAATTGGTGAGGGAACTTACGAATACGGTTATGTTTTTCCCTATAAAGTTAAATTATACGTCCCCTTTGGGCATCGCAATATCGAAGAAATGAAACAAGGTTTGTTGCCTTTAAAATTTGAATTGGATTGGTTGCTACTAAAACTTCCAAAAGAAAAAGTCGGTCAATTGTTTAACGAACAACTCGAACTCAGCTACACCAACAAAGAAAGCTTTAAACTCTCCAACAACATGATTCGCCTGTTTATCCGCAAAATGCCAGCGGTGACAAAACACGACATTTGGACTTTTATCTATTATCCAGATTTAGGAACAAAGCTGTTTATAAAAGATAAAAAAATCCACCACTTGGTTGGTTCTGAAATTAATCGAGCCTTAATTGACTCTTGGCTCAACAAAAACCCAATTCTCACCAACAACCTCTTTCAACGACTACTTGAACTCCAATGAAAAAAATCCTTTTGTTGCTACTTGTGCAAACCCTTGCGTTTGCCAATAAAATTCCGACCTCGATGGTTAATGGCACAGAGGATGAACGACATCCCATCCATGCTTTTACCCATGCGACGCTTTATATTGATGCACAAACCAAGCTAGATGATGCGACCTTAATCATACAAGACAAACACGTCATTGATTTTGGTACTTCACCGAACATTCCACCCGCTGCAATTCGCCACGATTTAAAAGGGGCAATCATTTACCCCAGTTTCATCCTGCTTGACAGCGGTTATGGCTTAAGTGCAGTCGGCAAAAGGGCGAGTTTTTCATTTTTTGGTCACGAAAACATGGACTCAACATTAACAGGAGCCCTAAACACAAACGAAGCCATCAAAGCATCATACCAAGCCATCAACGAATTTCACCACAATAAAAAACAAGCAAACAAGCTAAGAGCTAATGGTTTTGGTGTCGTTTTGAGTTCCAAGCACGATGGCATCATGCGTGGCACTTCTGTGTTGGTGGATTTAGATGAGGCAAGCGACCAACAAAGCATAATCACTCAACAACAAGCTTTTCACTTATCGTTTGACAAAGGCACATCCAAACAATTATATCCCATTTCACTTATGGGAGCCTCAGCCTTAATTCGGCAAACATGGCTGGATGCCATTTGGTATGGTACTTCGTCTGTTGATTTTGTCGATTTAGACTTAAAAGCCATCAATGATAACACTAAATTACCACAAATTTTCCACGTTTCCAATTGGCAACAAGCCTTACTCGCCAGTAAAATCGCCCTTGAACACAACAAAAACATCATCCTAAGAACAGCAGGCGATGCTTACAAACATCTGGATGCCATCAAAAAACTCAAACGGCCGCTTATTGTACCTTTAAATTTCCCACAAGCCATCAACCTCAATGACAAAATGGATGCATGGAACACCAGCCTAGAAAAAATGATGGCATGGGAAGATGCACCTTATAACCTTTATTTTTTACAAGAAAAAGCCGTACAATTTGCTATCGCACCTGATACAAAAGGGCAAAAAGACTTTTTAAAAAATCTAAGAAAAGCCGTTAAAAAAGGGCTCAGTACAACAACCGCTTTAGCAGCATTGACCACTGTACCTGCACAATTATTGAGTAATTCAAAAATTGGCAATTTGAAAAAAGGCTCGATGGCAAACTTTATCATAACCGAAACCGATATTTTTAAAAAAGACAGCCAAATAGCCGAAAACTGGGTGGCAGGAAAAAAATACAAAATAAATGGTTTCAGCCCAATTCAGGCAGGCACTTACCAATTGAGTTTCGCCGATTCAAACTACATGCTGAAAATCAAAAATAAGCAGGGCAAAATAACAATCAAAGATAGCAAAAAAGACAGCAAAGTTAAATTTAAAGTAAAAACTGACAACAACTTCATCACTTTGGAGATAAAAAACAATAAAGAGCAACAAAATTTATACGGACTTATCACAGATAGCAAGATTGGCAACATTGGAGGGCAACAACCTCTCTGGCAATTAAAAAAGATAACGAATGCAAACACAAAACAAGAGCCAAAAGCAAACGACATCATCAAACAAGCCACTAATGAAGAGCCTTATATCCCCAGCATACCCCAGCCTTTTTCAGCCTTTGGATTCAACAAAGCAGCCCAAAACCAATCCTATTTGATAAAAAACGCCACGGTTTGGACTAATGAAGAAGATGGCATATTGCAACAAACCGATGTCTACATCAACCACGGTAAAATAAAAGCTATTGGCAAAAACTTAGAACAAAAAGCAGATGTCACCATCGATGGTAGCAAGCAACATTTAACCGCAGGCATTATTGATGAGCACTCTCATATCGCCTTGTTGTCGGTTAATGATATTATGGCCAATTCATCTATGGTGAGAATGGCAGATTCATTAAATTCGGATGACATCAATATTTATCGTAACCTTGCAGGTGGCGTTACCGCCGCACAATTACTGCACGGTTCTGCCAACCCAATTGGTGGGCAATCGGCAATAATTAAAATGCGTTGGGGCAAAACCAATGATGAATTATTGATAAAAAGAGCGGATAAGTTCATAAAATTTGCCCTTGGTGAAAATGTCAAACGCTCACGCTCACAAAACTCCATACGCTACCCATTAACCCGAATGGGCGTGGAACAAGTCTACCGCAACGCATTTAGTCAGGCATTGGATTATGAAAAACAATGGGCAACATTCAAAAAAACAGGCAAAAACCTGCCCCGTAAAGACCTTATGCTCGATGCCACTTTGCAAGTGGTTAAGCAACAACGCTACGTTACATGCCATTCTTATGTGCAATCAGAAATCAATATGCTCATGCATGTCGCACAAGATTTTGGTTTTCACATAAATACTTTTACCCATATTTTAGAAGGTTACAAAGTGGCAGACAAAATGCTTGCTCATGGTGCAGGAGCCTCTAGTTTTGCTGACTGGTGGGCTTACAAATGGGAAGTAAACTACGCCATTCCCTACAATGCAGCGATTATGACTAAAGTTGGTATCACTACGGCGATAAACTCCGATGACCCAGAAATGGCTCGCCGACTCAACCAAGAAGCAGCAAAATCCATCAAATACGGCAACCTAAGTGAACAACAAGCCCTAAAATTAGTCACCTTAAATCCAGCAAAATTATTGCATTTAGATAAACGCATGGGCAGTATCAAAACAGGCAAGGATGCGGACATCGTTCTGTGGTCGGACAACCCCACCAGTATTTATGCTCATGCCAATAAAACATTTGTCGATGGGCAATTGCTGTTTGATCGAGACCAGCAAGCCAAAATTGAAAAAACAATCAGCCAACAAAGAAACCGAATCATAAAACTTATGAACGATTCAAAAGAACCCAAAATAGCGGCTGAAAAAGAAACAGAAAAACACCTGCAATGCGACAGCATAACAGGTTATGAATATTTACAAGGAACAAAAAAATGAAAAAAATATCTGTCTTAACCTTTCTCCTTTTAGCAATGAGCATAAGCATGGCATTACCACCAGAACCAGGAAAATTAAGCAAAGGAGCATTTTATTACAACGCCAACATCCATTTAGGCAATGGCAAGGTCATGCAGGGAGCCGCCTTTGCTTTTGCAGAAGGCAAAATAGTCGCCATGGGATACTTCAAACGCCGCTTTCAAGAAAGTGACATCAATTTACAAGGCAAGCATATTTATCCGGGCTTTATATTGCCCAATACCAATCTGGGCTTAACCGAAGTGGGAGCCATAAAAGCTACCAAAGATGATGCAGAAGTTGGGCAGCTTAACCCCAATGTTCGCAGCATCGTAGCCTATAATACCGATTCAGAAATCACGCCAACCCTGAAATTTAACGGCATACTTATCGCTCAAGTCACACCTGTTGGTGGCTTGGTCAGCGGCCTGTCATCGGTGGTACAACTGGATGCGTGGAATTGGCAAGATGCACTTATCAAAACAGATGATGGTTTGCACATTTCTTGGCCAAGTGCGACGCAAAACCATTTTGATGAAGCCACTTTTAAAGTCAAAAGACAAAAAAACAAACAATATACAGAACAAATTGAACAAATCAAAGCCCTTTTTATTGATGCTAAAAATAAAACATTAACCAAAGCTCAATCCACCAACTTAAAACTGCAAGCCGTTGTGCCCGTATTAAAAGGCGAAAGAAAGCTATATATTCACAGTGACACACCAAAATCAATCATTGCCAGCATCAGTTTCTTTCATGAAATTGGCATAAATAATATCGTGTTAGTCACTTCTCAAGGCGTAGAACCCGTCATAGACTTTATTAAACAAAACAATATTCCCGTTATTTTAACAGGAACGCATATTCTACCCAATCGTAGCGACCGCTCAGTTGATGCTGGCTACAAAACCGCAATTAAACTCCACAATGCTGGCATTTTAGTTGCTCTGGGTTATGCCGGCGTGATGAGCTCACGAAATCTGGCATTCAGTGCTGGCACCTTGGTTAGTTATGGCATGGATAAAGAACAAGCCCTGTCTCTCATTACCGCTAATACAGCAAAAATTTTAGGCATAGACGACAAATATGGAACCTTAGCCAATGGCAAAAGTGCTACCTTTTTCATCTCACAAGGTGATGCTCTAGACATGAAAGGCAACCAACTTATAGAAGCTTATATTGATGGACGTAAAATTAATTTAGCAGGACGCCAACAAACTCTTAACCAACGGTTTTCAAAAAAATACCAACTCAAAGAGCAAGAATAATTCCAAATCTTGATAGACAATCGCAA
>CAZQMH010000111.1:0-8689 GCA_964594435.1 uncultured Alcanivoracaceae bacterium | reverse complement strand
TATTTGCCGAGGAAAAGCGGAAAATAGCACAAATCCAGCTTTTCTGTAATAGATTGCCTATTCTCAGACAAGCTCCTAGAACAATCGGATTCGCTTTTATAAGCCACTTTCTTTATCACGGTATCTTTGGCAGATACTGCGTTCATCAGGATTTTCGATGGCGTCAGTGATGTCTTCGATAAATTGATTGAATTCTTCAAAACTCAAGGCCGAGAGTATCTTGGCTAAGAGGTCTTGTTGGGTGTGGGCGTAGGTTTTTTTGCCATTTTTTAGGGTGATTTCTATGGCTGCTGCATCGTATTGGTCGTTGTTGTCTTGGTTTTCTGCGTCAAATAGTTCTTGGTCTTGAGCAAACAGTTGGTCGTATGTATCGCTTAGTTTTTGTTCGGTTGTTTGGTTTATGTTTTCAGGCAGATGAACTTCCCATGCGGGTTCTTGTTCGATGAGTTGAGCAGGTATATTGTGTTGTGTGGCGATAGTGGCAAACTTTTCTGCTAAAATTTTATGAAAGAAAACGTATTCAAGCATCAGAATATCTCTCCAACCATACAACGTAATGAGCCGCCTGCTTTTTCTAACTCATTGACTTGCACCTTGTGCAGTTTAAAGCCCCAGCTTTGCAGTTTGTTCTTTTTCTCTGTTGCCAATGCGTCGTGGGCGGTTTGACTTAAAAACAAATCATTTTCGGTGATGGTGATGCCATTGCCAGCAAAGGCGAGTTTTTCTTCGTCATTCAGGAATAGAGTCTTGTCTTGGTAAAATTGAGCGATGGCTTGTGGCACTTTCGCATCGGCAAAGGAGTCGGCATGTAACATGCACGCACGTCCTGCCAAACAGGCGAGGATGACGTTGGTGTGGTATTCGCCTTTTTTTAATTCAAACTGAAACATTAAATCCAAGCCAAAATAATCGTGCATGGCTTGTGCTCCTGCGTCGTTGACCCGTTCTGTCATGCCACAAAAGGCAATATTTCTGCCTCTGTCGGGCACGAGCACGCCTGTTAACTCGGCAATGGCATTTGTGCGGTCGATGTGCTGTTTTTTGTAGCCTAACATGTCTCCAAAGAATTGACGAATGTCTTGGCGTTGGGTTTCTTTTTGGCGGTTTTCATGCAGCATGGCTCCAATAATATATTTGTTGCCGTGGGTGGTGGCAAAGGCGTTGTTGGGGAAAACGGCATCAGGTGTGTCTTTGGCACCTGGAAAAGTCACCACAGGAATGCCACAATCGGCTATTTTACGAGCCAGATGCATTTGTTGGACGATGGCGAGATCGGCATTTGTTGCTTGATTCATCTGCATATAGAGATTGTCGCTGGCGGTTTGTTCGTCTAGTGCAAAACCTACAGGTGAAACCATAAAGGCGGCTTTCATGGTGGCAGGGAGTTTTATGGGGTATGGGTTGTGCTTGGTGGCGGCTAAAAATTCTTCTGCTGTTTTGACAATCATGGCGTTGTTTGGTTAATTTATTTAAAAAAACAGGCATTATACACCTTATAATATTACTATTCTCGGTGTTTTTGCCCAAATGCGTAAAGTGTGTAGCGGCTGGCAGGTTTTATTTGAAAGCTGCCGATGGTTACTTTAAAGCCTGATGTGGCTTGTGGTTTTAAACTGGCATGGGTTAAATAACCATCGGCTATGCCTATGGTTTGGTCGTTTTCATCTTTGGCTAAAACGACAATTTTACTGTAATCAACTTGGTGGTCATTGTGGTTGCTTACTTCTCCTATGATGTCGTGGTATTTTTTTGAATAGCTACTTACTTTGACATTATAGTCTTCGACCTTGAGAAGGCTATAGGGTTTTTCATAGTTATTGGGGCGACTGGCAAAGGTGGCAAGTTCTGCTTTTGCATAGCTTGGGGCTTTGGTAATGAGGGTTAATATGTTGGCTTTTTGTTGGGGTTTGAGGAATTTTAGTTTGGCATAACCTTTTTGTTCGCCGACACGTTTGCCGTTTTTATCAAACAGACTGACGACCACGCCTGCTCGTATGGCTGTTTCTTGCCCATTATTGATGATGGTTGAAATCCAATAATTGTCTCCATTTGCTGTTTTAGATGTGACATGCGATAGGATTTTGATAGATGATGTGTCATCAATAACGTGATCAAAACTGGCTTCATTGGCAGGTTCAATGGTGAATGCTTTGATTTTCGGAATGTCTGCCAGTGGTTTTTTTAGTATGCTGTTGATGGCAGGCTGCTGGTTCGGTTTTTGTTGAACTTGACTTTGGGGTTTGTTTTCCTCGGAGCTCATGAAAAAAGTTAGTGAGAACCCTGCACCGACAAGCAGCAACAAAAGACTGGCTGTGAGAAGTTTTTTAGATTTTTTATTGTGTTTACCGCTGTTACTGTTTGTATGTGATAGTAACGCACCATTATTTATTTTAAAACGTGAACCACAATATTCACATTGCGAAATAGTTGTTGAAATTGTTTTTATTGAACTTGACGAGCAAGCGGGGCATTTTATTATTTCAAGTGAGCTCATATTAATTACTGTTAAAATAGCGAATAATGTTGATGATAATAACCCAGATAATGAGTGTTTTGGCAAAATTACCTTTTTTGGAGCTTGTATTGAGTGTGAAATTTTTTGTTTTTTCCTGAGCAGTGCTTAGTGTTTTTTGCTTAATCTTTTTTTTAGGTAATTGTTTAATGATTTGGTAAGAGCATTGCGGACATTTTAATAAAAGTTCGCCTACTTTTTGGGCTGTGGATGCCTGACATTTGGGGCATTTTATCATTTTAAAATCACTCATGAATAAATTCTCTTGCTTGTTCAAATATTGTTATGTCGTTTGCCCGAAGAGGGGCTTGGGTTACCAAATGGTTTTTCCACTTTTTGTTGCCTATTTTGCCATGATACAGATTGAGAATAGGTGGTAGCAGCCAATGCAGTTTTACCCCTTTTTTTATTTGTTGTTGGCAATAGTCTTGGTATTTTAGCAAAACTTCATCCCGAGTGGTAATAAATTTTTCTGGATAAAAATCATTGTGCAATTCATTCAGTAGCCAAGGATTGTTCCAAATAGCTCGACCAAGCATAACGCCATCGAGATGTTTGAGGTGTGCTTCGATTGCTGTGCTTTTTTGAATGCCACCATTTAAGATGAATTGAGTGTCGGGGAATTGTTGTTTTATTTTATAAACATAATCATAATTGAGTGGTGGAACGCTGCGGTTCTGTTTGGGGCTGAGGCCTTTGAGCCATGCTTTTCTGGCATGGACAATGATGCTATGTGTGCCACTGGCGATTACTGTGGCGATAAAATTTTGAAAATTTTCATAGCTGTCGTTATCATCAACTCCAATGCGGCATTTAATACTGATGGGAAGAGTAACTGCATTTTGCATGGCATTGATACAGTCGGCAACCAATTGTGGTTCGTGCATTAAGCAGGCTCCAAAACGTCCTTTTTGCACACGATCACTGGGACAACCGACATTGAGGTTGATGCCATCATAACCAAAATCTTGGGCAATTTTGCAACTTTTAGCCAACTGGCTTGGTTCACTGCCACCGAGTTGCAAAATAACAGGCTGTTCTTGCGGATTAAAACCAATGTATTTTTGTGTGTCACCTTGTAAAATTGCGGGTGTGGTGACCATTTCGGTGTACAAAACAGCATCGGGTGATAATAAACGATGCAAATAACGGCAATGTTTGTCGGTCCAATCTAGCATTGGAGCAACCGAGATTGTGTGATTCATTATCCCAATGTCATTTATAAAGAGCGTATTTTAAGTTAAATAGCCATAATGTGCATTAATATCCCAGTTTTTCTTAGGTTTATATTCACAGTAGCGGTGGGATTCAGTAAAATTGGTTTTTTTAAAGATATTCGGAAAAACAAATGGGCAGAGCATACCAAAACCGTAAAGAATCCATGGCAAAAACCTCAGATATGAATGCACGGATTTATTCCAAACATTCTCGCAGCATTTATGTTTGTGCCAAACAAGGTGGAACAGACCCTGATGGCAATCTTGCTTTGCGGAGTTTAATTGATCGAGCCAAACGTGATCAAGTACCTGCTCATGTTATTGCCAAAGCGATAGAAAAAGCCAAAGGCGGGGCAGGGGAGGATTTCGCCGTAGCACGTTATGAAGGTTATGGTCCAGGCAAGACCATGGTTATTGTCGATTGTTTGACGGATAATCCTAACCGAACATTTGGTGATGTGCGTTTGGCCTTCACTAAAACTCATTGCTCTATTGGCACCCAAGGTTGTGTCTCGCATATGTTTGATCACGATGCTATTTTTGTTTTTGCTGGCGATGACGATGAAGCGGTGCTTGAGGCATTGATGGAAGCCGATGTTGATGTTACGGATGTTGAATGTGAAGAGGGTAAAATCACAGTTTTTGCACCACATACCGAGTATTTTAATACCAAACAAGCCTTGAATGATGCTTTTGGTGATATAAAGTTTGAAGTGGATGAAATTCAGTTTATCCCACAAAATTTTGTTGAAATTACTGATGCTGAAGATATTGCATTGTTTGAAAAATTCAATGACATGCTGGATGATTTAGAAGATGTGCAAAATGTTTACCACAATGCACAAATTGAAAACTGAATTTAAATCAAAGCAGCAGCAATTTTAAATCCTGAGACCCATGTACCAATAGCAGAGCCGACATTGGTGAGGATGAAAACCAACAATATTCGGGTAACGGGATTTTTCCACCAGCCTTTGAGTGTTGTGGCATCGGTTTGCAGTTGCTGAAAATCGCCGACTTTCGGTTTGCGAATATAAGTCTCTACTAAAGCGGCGACCATGCCTGCGGCAACGGCGGGATTGAGTGATGTAATCGGTGCAGCAAAAAATGCGGTGATAATGGTGATGATATTTGCTCGGGCAATAGCGGCTCCAATTGCTGCTAATACACCATTGAAAAGCACCCAGGTTTTAATCAATTCCCAGCCTAAATTATCGGAACGACTGAAGCCGATGGCAAAGCCAGCTAAGATAACTGCGGTAATTATCCAAGGAATAAACTTAACCCATTTTGCTCCAGGTGGGATTTTATCCAGTTCTTTTATGGTGTTTTTTGCTTCTATTTTATCACTTAATGCTTGGCTCATGCCTTTGAGATGCCCGGCACCGATGACGACCAATATATTTTTGCTGTTGGAGTTTTCACTCAGTTGCAATAACTGAGCTGCCATGTAGCTGTCACGTTCATGGATTAAACTGGTGTACAAGGGTTGTGATTCGTCGGCAAAATCAGAAAAAGTACTTTCTAATACGTCGCCTGTTTTGAGTTTTTCAATTTCTTGAGCAGAAATTTCTTCGTTTTCAAAAAATCCACCGAAACTAAATAACAAACCAACTTTGTCAAAAAACTTCATACCACGCCAGGCACGTTTCATGGTGGTGCGGATGTTGCGGTCAATTTTCCATAAATTGAGTTTTTTTTCATCGGCTTGTTTGATGGCGGCTTTCATTTCTGCACCTGGCTCGACGCCCAGTTGTTGTGCCAGACGGTTTTGGTAAGCACTCAAGGCAAGATTGACGGCAATCATGCCAGTTTGTTTGTTCTTAATAATTGAAATCAAGTCCATGTTTTTGTATTTTTCAGGATTGGTCATGGCTTGAAACCGCATTTCATCCAGTTCTATGGCAACCGTATCAAAGGTGTTGGTCGCTAGCAGTTCATTGACTTTATCGACACTGGTTTGAGAGACATGGGCGGTGCCTAAAATGACAAAATTCTTACCGTCTTGGCTGATTATTTTGTGTGGTTGTTCATCTAATATTGATTGGATTTCTTTGGTGTTGTGCACAATGTGTTCGGTTTCTCTACAAAGGCGAACGATTTTAGCACTCTCGGTGGTTTTGCTAAAGCATATTTTGCAAAATTGGAATGAGATTGCCGTTTTTGCTTATTTTGTAACTTTGTTCTTATCTTGGCGTATGTTATTATGTCATTTATTTTTTTGAGAAAATCCTATGGAGCAATCACAAATGCAGTGCCCAAATTGCGGTGTTGGTAATGAATTGGATGCAAAATTCTGTAAAAATTGTTCGCAAAAAACGCATCTTGCACTAAACAGTGTGTGGCGAATGGTGCTTAATTTCTTTGCGACCTTAATTGATTACGATTCAAAGTTTTTTAGTTCGGTGCGTGGTTTGTTTTTTCCTGGGTTTTTAACCACCCAATATTTGGCTAAGAAAAGGGTAGGGTATTTAACGCCTATTCGTTTGTTTGTGTTTTTGATGGTGGCATTATTTTTTGTGATGTCTGTGCGTGGTGTTGATGATTTTTTTGTAAATACTGATAGTGAAGATAATGGTGTCAAATTATTGGTCAATAACGATGCTAAGCATCAAAAACAGAAGTACGATGATAATTTTTATACTTTATTGGAGCGTTCTTATCAAACCTTACGACTGAGTTCTTTGCTTGGCAGGTTGGAGCTGGAATTGCAAAAAAATCAGGATGCTTTAGAAAAGGCAAGAAAAAAATTACAAAAAAATCTGACAAAAAGTGAAAATAAGGCAAAAATAAACCAAAAAATTGCCGAAAACAGACTGAAAATAGAGAAAAATCAGCAAAGTCTCCACTATTTTAATCAATTGCGAACAAGTATTGATATTAAAGAGGGTAAGCCGATTTCTATGAGAATTTTTCAAAATACCTACCAAATTAGTATTTTTGATTTGTCTAATCTTTCGGCAACGCAATTGATTGAAAAGTACAAAGTCGATAATTGGATGGAACAATTGTTTTTCAAGCAAATGTATAAATTTAACCGTGATGCTTCGGCTTTTGCTAAGTTCGTCTTTCAAAATTTAACCTGGGTTATTTTTCTTGAGTTATTATTGTTAGCCATGTTTTTTAAACTCTTTTATATCGGCAGCAAAAAAAAGTATGTTGAACATTTCATCCTGCTTTTGCATGTGCATTCGTGGTTGTTTTTTATTGGAATAGTGCTTCTGCTTGTGCCGTATTCGCCAAGCCCTTGGTTTATTGGATTTTTACTGATTTTTGTTGGGCTGTATTTATTTTTATCAATGAAAAAAGTCTACCAACAATCTGTTTTTGTCACGCTGGTTAAGTTTTTTGTGCTTTCTTTGCTGGCTTTTATGCTGTTGATGATATCTTTTGTACTCGTTTTGTTAGTTAGTACTTTAATTTTTTAATAACTTAGATAGAATAAAGCATATTTTAAAAAAAAACTTATGAATAAATTTTATATCGGACTGTTGGGCTTCTTGCCAGTACTCGCCTGTGCTTGGAATTTTAGTGATGAAACCAATGCCAAAGGTTTAAACTACACGCATGGATTTGATAACACTGTCACGCTTAATGAACCAAGACTTATTGCAGCAGGTCTTGGGATTGGTGATATTAATGGTGATGGTTGGGATGATATTTTTGCCGTCACCGGTGAGACCTTGGATGGTAGCAATACTAATTTAAATCCAAACAAGCTATTTATTGCTCAAGGCGATGGGACTTTTATCGAAAATGCCAGTGGTTTTGGTTTGGATACGGCTGATTTGCAATCTTCTGCTCCTTTAATCGTTGATATAAATAATGACGGTTTTCGTGATATTTTGCATGGTTCTGTGGTACTCAATCCTGATTATGTTGTCTATTTTAACAATGGCAATGCAGGTTTTACCAAAGTCAATACGGCACTTACCAAGGTTAATACTTTCAGCACTTCGGCTGCGGACGTTGACAAAGATGGTGATTTGGATTTAATGGTGTCGCATTGGTTACAAGATGATAAGCATAATTTTTGGCAAAATGATGGTGCAGGTAATTTTAGTGATATAACCTTAACCCGTATGAATGGCGGGTCACATAAAAGTAGCTTTTCTCCTGCATTTTCTGACATTAATAATGACAATTGGGATGATATGTTGCTCACCAGTGATTTTTCTAATTCTCAGTATTTTTTAAATGATGGTACAGGTTACCAATCGGTTCAAGGATTGGCCGCGATTACCGATCAAAATGGCATGGGTGTTGCGGTTGCGGATTACGATAATGATGGTGATTTTGATTGGTTTGTCAGTGCTATTTATGATCCAGATGGTGTTTCTGAAGGAAATTGGGGCATCACAGGCAATCGTTTGTACCAAAATGATGGGCTCGGTAATTTTCATGATGTGGCAATACCTGCGGGGGTGATGCAAGGTTATTGGGGTTGGGGTTCGTGTTTTGCTGATTTTAATAACGATATGTATTTGGATTTATTTCATGTCAATGGTTTTCCATCGGATATGCTTGGCGAACCCGAATTTGTGCACGATGCTTCCCGTCTTTTTATCAATAATGGTGATGGAACGTTTACCGAAATGAGCACTCAACTTGGCATCAATGATACCGAAACTGGTCGTGCCATTATTTGTTATGATAATGAACGGGATGGTGATATTGATATTTTAATCAACAACAATCAGTCGGCTTCACGTTTTTATCAGAACAATTTAGATAACAACAATAACTGGCTAGAGGTGAAATTGCACCAAAATGGTGGCAATATGGATGCAATAGGTGCAAAAATTTCTTTAACAACTGGCGGCGTCACACAATTGCGACAAGTGATGGCTGGTGCCAGTTTTGCCTCTTCAAACCCAACCACGCAGCATTTCGGTTTGGCTCAAAATACTCAAGTGGAGTCGATGACCATAACCTGGCCAGATGGTAGCACACAAAGTTT
>CAZQMH010000110.1:3109-8723 GCA_964594435.1 uncultured Alcanivoracaceae bacterium | reverse complement strand
GGGTCTTTTTCGATTTCTTCACAGGGTGCTGCCACACCTGGTGAATAGGCTAAAGCTAAATCTTTTGCCGTGGTTAAGGCTTTGGTTGCCACTATTTTGATTTTTCCTGGTGGAAAATCTTGGTGATATTCCAAAGCCGCTTTTTTAATATCTTCGCGTAAACTCATTGTTGTCCCCTTTGAGTCACAAGCAATCATTTGCTTATGTTTTTTTGGACTGAGTATTTTACGCTTTTTTAGGTTTTTTCTCTATTGATATTGGTCAATAATTAAAAAGTTTAATTTCTTGGTTTTGAAAACAAGGCTATTGGTACTTCATCTCTTTGCCAATAATTGTGGTTATTGATATCATCTGGGTAGCGGATATTCATGCTGAGGGTGCCTGCTTGACTGAGGTCTTGACTGGCTTGTTTGAGGTTTAGAGTAATCGTTCCTGCGTCAATTTCGGTTAATTCAACGTAGTTTTGTTGCCTGCCATAACCGTTGATTTGCTTCATGTTGAGTGTTATGTTTTGATTGAAGGCAAAATTATTTCCATTGCCAATGAGCCAACGTGGCTCGCCTAATTCATCGTAAAAATAGACAATTGCCACCACATCTGTTGAGCTTTCACGTTGCACAAACGATAAGGAAATGCCCCAGCCAGCATCATTGCGTCCAGCCCACCACAGACCTGATGGGTCGTTTGCTGGTTTTTGTGATGTTTTTACGATGGGATGAACGTGCCAGCGATCAGATTGTCCGCCGATGTTATAGAATGCTGAGTTTATGGCATTGCCAAAGGAATTGCTTGAGAACAATAAGCTGCCAGTATATTCACTTGCATCGTCCATCACCGCAACTTGATTAGTGTAATCGTAGATAAAACGAATAGCATTTTGTCTGTTGACAGGAGATAATCTTTGGTATTTATCATAAATGACAGAATAGCGATTTAAGGATGAAAACCATTGTGGTTTGCCACTATCATCATAGGTGTAGAAAACTGTGTAGAATAAATTGTTTGTGCCTATGTCTTCAATGGTATATCCGTGTCCACTAAATTCAGAATCATAAAATAAGCCAGTTGTGACATTTTTTATGCCTTGGGTATGAAATTGTATAGTGCTGCCATCGAAATTGCTATAATCAGTCAAGTTATCATTATTTGTATTCTGAAAGAAGACTTCCTTTGTATTCGGGTTTGCACCTGCATTACTGGAAGATACGACATAAAACCATACATGTTCAGCATTGGATTCATTAATATACACATGATAAACACTAGAATAGTAAGCGATTAAATCATCTTTGCCATCATTGTTAATATCTTTGACTTGCAGATTGCTGGGAATCCAATTTTGGCTGTAGTCTTCAATTGCACCAACAGGAGTATGCCAAAAAGAATCATCATAGACTAAATTTTCAAAATGATTATCGGCTTGTTGCACGAATATATCATGGGTTTCATTAGCAGTAAGCACATCGAGTTTGCCATCATTATTGGCGTCCAACACTGCGATGCTTTTGCTATTGTTGCCAAATGATTGCCCTTGGGTGAAGTTGCTGTTGCCGTCGTTATACCAAATGCTTATGGCATTGTTTGCGGCTTTAGAATTAGCGATAATATCAATTGTGCCGTTGTTGTCCATGTCGGCGAGTTTGAATTCACCATTTTTGTTGCCAAATTCAAGGCGTGTGATTTCGGCAATTTGCAGCGGTGTTGTTTGTCCATCTTCTAAAGCATAAATGATAAGTGGGGCTTGTTGGGTGTTGGCTATTGTGATGATTTCTTGTCGTTGTGAACGTGTATCTAATTGTGCTGTTTGGGCGTTGTAGGTGCTTTCGGGTAAGGCGAATGAAAAAACGGGCTCGAAGCTTCTGCCATCATAAATACGCGAGTCAGATTGCTGATTGCTGGATTTTTTAGTTGCTAAAAAAAGTGGTGTGCTATTATTAAAAACATCGACAAACTTAACATAGTCAAAAGAACCAAAAAAATCCAAACCACCAGCAAAAGCAGAGCTTGCATGGTAATGAATATTGTCACCATCATTGACCCACAGAATGCTCCCTGAAAAAGCACTTGGAGAGTAGAGGAAATCATTGGGTGCACTGCATGTTGAAGTAATAGAAATGGCATTCAAAATGTCAACTTTACCGTCTCTATTAAGGTCGATATTGACATAATCAAGCATATCCATACTGGTGGTATACTGCATTTTACTGCTGTTTGAAAGATAATAGTCATAGCCATCATCATATCCGTGTTGGTATGCCAGCCACACAATGGGCTTGTCGCCATGCATGACGATATCCAAAAGACCATCGTGATTGAGGTCAATGATATCAGGTGTTAGCACGCTTCCAAAATAATAACTATAAAGTCCAGGGTCAACTGCATAGCCATCGCTGTGAAATTTTTTATCCAGCACCCAGCTGCCTTGTACATTATTATAAATCAGAATGAGGTTTTGCCTATTCGAGCAGTCCGATTGATTGCGATAATTTAACGCAATAACTAACTCATCGGTGCCGTCATTGTTGAGGTCACGTAAATAAAATTTCTCATAATGCAAACGCTCGAATTGGCTATCATCTGTATCCAGATTAAAATCTTCGGCGATAAAACCGCCTTGAGCATCGTTTTTTAGTATTTTGGGTTTTTCAAATCCATCAACCAAACTCGATAAAATAAAATCTGGTGTTGCAGAATTTTTATCTAAAACTTGCAGCTTAAAGGCATAATAAGAGGTGTTGATTACACTATGCAGCTGCAATACACCCGCCTCATCACTTAACATTGAGATGATTTTAAAATCATTGTAGTACAATAAATCAGGTCGTGAATCATTATTTAGATCTCCCACATAAAATAATACAGGCCCCTCTATCTCGGCTGTAGGCATAGCAATTTCTTGACTGAAATCCAAATTGCCATCGTTGAGAAAAATTTTGTTTGGATTAACAATATCTATATCACCATCACTGTCCCAATCCAAAGTAAATAGACTACCAGGGTATATTTCAACAGAATTGAAGCTGATTTGAGAAAAATTAGCATGTGAATCATTAATAAAAATAGCACCAGCCAATGTGACAATATCTAAATCACCATCTTTGTCTATATCCACCACATTAACCGCTGATGAGGTAATATTCAGATGCAAGTCATGGGGAACATAATCCTTGCTTTGCTCATCGTACAGCATCATGTTTATTGGCGTTACAAAAACAACACCCATAATCCAATTATCTGGCAATCCGCCCAGAGAAAGAATATCAGCAAAACCATCGCCATTAAAATCAGCGGCCAGTGTTTCAAAGGTTTCATGATCATTGATAGGGTCATGAAATCTGAGGTAATTGGGTTGCACCGAGTCACGTAAGGCATGTGTTTCAAATGTCAAAGCTGCAACAGCCTGCCCAAAAAAAAGACCAAATAATTGTCCCAGACCAGCTGCTGACAACAGCCATGAATTTTTTTTTAGAAAAGAGATGGTTGGCATAAAAACTCGATAATAAATATTGATACTTTCACCATAATAGCACGCAATAGGTTAATTTCAGGTTAAAATTGATAAAGATTACACAGATTTTAGTAGTATCCTAAATTCCGATAGAGAAAGCATGGTTGTGGCACAATCACTTAGCACGAAACAAGACGGTGTTTGGGGTTTTATCTTCTCATCATAAAAGCCAAACGCTGAATTAAGTCCACGTCTTGTTCGTTTTTTAATAAGGCTCCGTAAAGCGGTGGTATGGCTTCTTTTATGTCTTTGTTTTGTAACAGTTCTAAAGGAATATTGTCTGCCAGCAAAAGCTTAATCCAATCTATCAATTCAGAGGTGGAGGGTTTTTTCTTCAAACCAGGCACTTCACGTAGCTGAAAAAAAACATCCAAAGCGGCTTTAACCAGTTGTTTTTGAATATTTGGGTAATGCACCTCGACAATTTTGGCCATGGTTTGTTTGTTTGGAAAATTAATGTAATGAAAAAAACATCGCCGTAAAAATGCATCGGGCAGTTCTTTTTCATTGTTACTGGTGATAATGATAATGGGCCGATGTTTGGCTTTGATTTGTTGTCCCGTTTCATAAACACTAAACTCCATTTGATCTAACTCAACCAGCAAATCATTGGGAAATTCAATATCGGCTTTATCAATTTCATCAATCAATAACACCACTTGTTCATCGGCAGCAAATGCCTGCCAAATTTTTCCAGCTTTGATGTAATTACCGATGTCATAAACTTTTTCATCGCCTAATTGCGAATCACGAAGACGTGAAACTGCATCGTACTCGTACAAGCCTTGTTGGGCTTTGGTGGTGGATTTGATGTGCCAGCTTATAATTTTTTTATTCAGTGATTGTGCCACTACTTCTGCCAGCATTGTTTTGCCCGTTCCTGGCTCGCCTTTAATCAACAATGGTCGTTGCAAGGTAACAGCGGCATTAACTGCCATGGATAAATCATCGGTTGCAATATAGTTTTTTGTGCCTGTAAATCTCATTTGTTATTCCTCTAGTTGTGTTAGTGCTTTAGCAAAGCGTTTTTCAACAAAACCACCAATTATTTCATCACCAATAATGGTAAGTGGTGTGCCTACGCCACCGAGTTGTTTAAAAAGAAGCCTGTCTTCATCTGACCATTCAATATCACGTTCGCACCAGCTGACACCTTTTGTTGCCAAATAGGTTTTGGCTTTTTTGCAGTATGGGCACGATTCTGTTGTGAACATGATGATGTCGCAATTTGGGTCGATATCTCGTGCTTTGATGTCTTGATTTAAGATTTTTATTTGATTTTGGTAAACAAAATATAAGGTAACGATAACGGCACTGTATAAAATTGCAGGTAAAATGATTTTTTTAATTTTTTGTGCCTTCATAATATTTTCCAATACCCCTTTCTTGCTGAACCAATACGCCTAATAATATCTTTATTTTTCAGTTTTTTGATGTTGTTTTCAACGGCAGAAGTTCCAATGCCTATTAAAGCTGATAGCTGCCGAATTTTTATAGACGAATTTTTGTTAATTTCAGCCAGAATTGCTAGCTCGTTATTGCTTAATTTATTACCCCACTTTTCACCCCACTTTTCACCCCACTTTTCACCCCACTTTTCACCCCACTTTTCACTAGAGTTGACAACAAATAACCCGCTACGTTCAGAACCTTCGCGGCGAATTAAATGTTTGGTCTTTAATTTTTTGAGATTATTTTCAACAGAAGTTGTACTGATACCAATGGTTTTTGCCATTTGAGCAATTTTTATAGTTGGTTCTTTCTTAATTAAATCAAATATTTTAAGCTCATTTTTGCTCAGCCGATCACCCAACTTATCACCCAACTTATCACCCAACTTATCACCCAACCTATCACCCAACTTACTCGCGGGAGTTCGATTAAAAATAATGGTGAAAATACCGTCAAATTTATAAGTTGCGGCACTTGCTTTAGCGGTCTTTAGTGCTTCTTTAATACGTGTAACCCCTGAACCAATTTGTTCAACCATATTAATGCGTTCAAACAATCCAAAAATTAACGGATTGCTAATTCCCAATTTTAGCTTTTTGGGTAAAGTTATTTTAAACTCTGCATTATAGCCTTCGCCACTTTGAATAACTGCGT
>CAZQMH010000110.1:0-3009 GCA_964594435.1 uncultured Alcanivoracaceae bacterium | reverse complement strand
GGTAAAGTTATTTTAAACTCTGCATTATAGCCTTCGCCACTTTGAATAACTGCGTTGATGTTTTCAAAATCTAGCATGTTTTTTTGTTAAACATTAAACCTAAAATGCAGAACATCACCTTCTTTTACCAGGTAGTCTTTGCCTTCCAGTCTTAGTTTGCCCGCTTCTTTACAGCCTGCTTCGCCCTTGTATTGAATAAAATCGTCATAGGCCATGGTTTCTGCTCGAATAAAACCTTTTTCAAAGTCGGTGTGGATGACGCCAGCACATTGGGGGGCGGTGTATCCTTGTTTAAATGTCCAGGCTCTGACTTCTTTGACACCAGCGGTAAAATAAGTGCATAAGCCAAGCAAGTCATGTCCCGCTCGAATAACTCGGTCTAGCCCTGCTTCTGTCAATCCCAGTTCTTCCATAAACATTTCCTTATCTTCATCATCTAGTACGGCAATTTCAGATTCAATTACGGCACAAACAGGAACAACTGAGGATTTTTCGGCTTCTGCCATTGTGCGAACTTTATCTAAAAATGGATTGTTTTCAAATCCATCTTCGGCAACATTGGCAATATACATCACTGGTTTTGCAGTGATAAAGCTGAATTCGCGAATGACACTTTTTTCTTCTTTGTACAAATCTAAAGCACGAATGGGCAAACCATCTGACAACTGTGTGACAATTTTTTCTAGCACGCTTGCTCGCATTTTAGCTTCTTTATTGCCGCTTTTGGCTTGTTTTTGGGCTTTCAGTAAACCGCGTTCGGCTGAATCCAAATCGGCAAGAGCGAGTTCTGTGTTTATTGTTTCAACATCATCAAGCGGAGAGATTTTACCTTCAACATGCACCACATCACTGTCTTCAAAACAGCGAACAACATGTGCAATTGCGTCTGTCTCACGAATATTGGATAAAAATTTATTGCCCAGTCCTTCACCTTTTGATGCCCCTGCGACAAGTCCTGCAATATCCACAAACTCCATAACAGTCGGTAAGGTGCGTTCAGGATTGACTATTTTTGCCAATTCTTTTAAACGCGGATCAGGCACTTCTACCACGCCAACATTGGGTTCAATGGTGCAAAAAGGATAGTTTGCCGCATCAATTCCAGCTTTGGTTAGTGCGTTGAATAAGGTTGATTTTCCGACGTTGGGAAGCCCAACAATACCACATTTGAAACCCATAAATTTCTGTCTTATTAATGAAAGAGGTGAATTTTATCAAAATCTATGCTTAAATGATAGAATAACTCCCTTACTCATCATTAATTATATGCTTGCTGATAGCACCGAATTATTAAATAAAATCAAACAGTGGTCTCAAGAACTTGGTTTTTCTGATGTTGGTGTTTCTGATACAGATTTATCCCAAGCTCAGTCGCACTTAAATGTATGGTTGAAAAAAGGCTATCATGGACAGATGGATTTCATGCACAAACATGGCAGCAAACGTACCCATCCTGAACAATTGGTCGAAAATACTCTGCGTGTGATTTCGTTGCGTTTTGACTATTCTTATAAAACGGTTATTCCTTATGAACATGTGCTTAAACAACCACAAAAAGCTGCTATTTCACGTTATGCCTTGGGGCGAGATTACCATAAGCTCATTCGCAAAAGATTAAAACAATTAGCTGAAAAAATTAAGCAGGAAGTCGCCAACTTTAATTACCGTGTGTTTACCGATTCGGCACCTGTTATGGAAAAAGCCCTTGCCGAAAAAGCGGGTCTTGGTTGGATTGGCAAACACAGTAATTTACTTAATAGCAAGGCTGGCAGTTATTTCTTTTTGGGCGAAATTTATACCAATATTCCCTTACCTGTCAGTAAAAAAGCCAGCTTTCATTGCGGAAGCTGCACAAAATGTATCGATATTTGCCCGACTAAAGCCATTATTGCTCCTTTTGTGGTGGATGCCAGACGCTGTATTTCTTACCTAACCATTGAACACAAAGGTGACATACCGCAGGAATTTCATAAGGCTATTGGTAACCGAATTTATGGTTGCGATGATTGCCAAATGGTTTGCCCGTGGAACAAATTTGCTCAAGAGTCTACGGTTACGGACTTTCTACCTCGTAACCAGTTTGATGAGCCAGACCTACAAGAGCTTTTTGCATGGGATGAAGCAACCTTTTTAAAAAAAACAGAAGGTTCGCCCATTCGTCGCATCGGTTTTGCATCATGGCAAAGGAATTTGAAAATTGCTCTAAAAAACAGCACAAAAGCTTAACATTGTTTAGCTTCGAGACTTTGGCTTTTTGCGAAAAAACAAAAGTATGCCACTACAAGAAAGAAATATTAACGCTAATGCAGCAAAATCATTGATGAGTTTTGAGGTAACGATGCCCGCATGAATATCCACTATAAATTGTTCGTAACTCAAATAATCTGCACTAACAAGATTTAAAGCCTTTTGTTTGAGAGTTTTAATCTTACTCTTATGTTCACTTTTTTTGCTCCACTTGATTTTTTCCATAGATTTTATGCCTTGATTATTCGTTAAGTAAACGATACGGTTGTTGCTTTGGTAGACTATTTTGTTGTTCAGGGTGCCAATTTTTTCTAACGGAGTGAGCAGACCATCCATCGCATCAACGCTTTGAATAAGTTCTGCCGCCGTATTGTACCATTGAATTTCCTCAGCTGTTGCCACTAACCAATTTCCTTCATGACGTACAGCACCTATTATCGAATTTGTTACATTTGGGCCAATATTTTGATTGATGATAAGTGTTTTGTCGAGTTGTACAAGCTGTTGTTTGCCATCATCAAAAAGCATGAAGTGTTGTCCTATGCCATACCTATTCAATACCCACGGTGATTTGATGAAACGATGGGATAAATTAAAATCATCACTGTGCTGTAATAAGAAACCAGTTGTCGCCAAAATCAGCAACCAAAATGCAGCAAAAATACCGATATAGCGGTGTAAAATTCGTAATTTACGTTTCATTTTTGTTAGCCCGAATATTTCATAACAGAATGGAATTTATGGACAAAATAGCAAAATAGG
>CAZQMH010000109.1:0-8852 GCA_964594435.1 uncultured Alcanivoracaceae bacterium | reverse complement strand
GGCAATTTTAATTCTGCCCTCGAATTCTATCACAAATCTGTTCAAAGCGGGCTTCAATATCTAGGACAGGCATAACTGAAAGGTTGAAAATTATAAGAAATTAACACGGGTCAAGTGACTTGTTTAATAACATTGATATACCCTATATAAACAATTCAAGAACAAAAATCTGCATAATCCATATAATCTGTGGAAAAATAAAAAAACATCAGTTTAAGGGGTCAGTACCCTTTTAATGCATACTATGATTTAATACTGTTTTTATAGGAGTCAATCATGCCAAGAAAACCAAGATTTTTTGTTGCTGGTGTTGTCAACCACGTTATAGAACGTGGCAACAATAAAGAAGCTGTCTTTTTTGAAGAAGAAGATTATCGCAAGTATTTAACTATTTTAAATGAAGCCGCCACAAAACAAGGGGTAAAGATTCATGCCTATGTATTAATGACTAATCACATACATCTCTGTTAGCCACAGCAGATACAACCAATGGCATCAGTCAAATGATGCAACAAGTTGGGCGATTTTATGTTCCTTATGTCAATTTTAAATACAACAGAACAGGTACATTGTGGGAGGGTCGTTTTAAAAGTTCTTTGGTTGCTGATGAAGTCTATGTTTTGGCTTGTATGCGTTATATCGAGATGAAACCAGTTAGAGCACATATGGTAAAAGCACCGCAAGATTATCAATGGTCAAGTTATCATTCCAATGTAAGAGGTGCTTATGACCCCGTGATTTCAGAACACAGCAGTTACAAAGGATTAGTAAGGAGCAGAAAGAAACAACAAGAAAATTACCGTGATTTATTTTTAGAACATTTGAATGAAAAAGTTCTCACTGATATTAGAAACTGTGCTCAAACAGGAACACCGCTTGGTAACAATAAATTTAAGTTGCAAATTGAATCTAAACTAAAAATAAAAGTGGGTTATAATAGCCGTGGTAGACCGAGGAAATTATGAAATCAAGCACTTTACTGCAAAATTGTTTTAATAGGGTGTCAATTGAAAGTTGAACTTTTAATTGACACTATTGCTATGTTTGTTATAATCTAGCAATGTTCAAAAGAAAGCTTGCAAAACACTTAAAAAACTCGCTTAAAGACTATGATGTTTTAACCCTAATTGGCCCTCGTCAATCAGGAAAAACAACATTGACTAGACAGTTGTTTCCTGATTTTGATTACCGCTCATTAGAAAATCCCGATGAAAGGGCTTTTGCAAACGAAGACCCAAAAGGTTTTTTAAGTGGGCTGGGGCAAAATTGTATTTTGGATGAATTTCAAAGAACTCCACAGTTATCTTCTTATATTCAAGGCATAGTAGATGAGCCAAACAATAAGAGAAAATTCGTATTAACAGGCTCTAATGGCTTACTATTGATTGATAGCATTACCCAAACCCTGGCTGGTCGTACAGAATTATTTGAACTGCTGCCTCTATCCTATCAAGAAATTGTAAAACAACGAAAATCCATGTCATTAAATGAACATATGTTTACAGGTGGTTATCCTAGAATTTACAAAGACAAACTCAACCCTACAAAGTGGTTGCGCAGTTATTTTCAGCTGTATGTCGAAAAAGACATACGCCAAATCACCCAAATCAAAAATATAGACTTATTTGAACGTTTCGTGAAATTGGCTGCAGGACGGGCTGGGCAATTATACAATGCCAATTCACTAGCAAATGAAACAGGCGTAAGTGCCCCTACAATTAATCATTGGTTTTCTGCACTAAAAACCACTTTTATCTGTTTTTCACTGCAACCGCATTTTAAGAACTTTAATAAACGCATAGTCAAAAGCCCAAAGCTGTATTTTTACGATACGGGTTTATTGTGTTATTTATTGGGCATTAATGAAGCCAAACAATTAGAAACTCACCCGCTTCGTGGTCATATTTTTGAAAACTTTATCATTAGTGAAACCTATAAAAACTTGTTAAACAAAGCACAAGAAAACAATCTTTACTATTGGCGCGACCAAAAGGGTCATGAAATTGATTTGGTATTGGATAGGTCTTCTTACCTTTTCCCTATAGAAATAAAACTTAGCCAAACCTTTAACAGTGGCTTTATAAAAAACACCAAGTATTTTAATAAATTACAAGAAGAAATCGGCACTCAACTTCCTGAAATCAATTCACAGGTGATTTACTGCGGGGACAAGGAAAATGTTTTTAAAAATTCCAAAATAACTCCTTGGCAAAATAGCTTAAATAAGAAATCGAGTAAGAATACATAATGGGACCTGAGTTTAACAATTCATTACAGAAAATTGCTTCTCAAAAACTAGATTTATTGGGGTATAAATATGATGGCAAGAGGCGTTTTATAAAAATTTACGACAAACATAAATTAAATATCTAGGAAAATATCTAGGACAGGCATAAATGAAAAGTTGCAAATTATAAGAAAAATATAAAATCCTGAATGATATAGCTTAGTTTTATTAAACAATTAGGATTTGAGTGCAAAATTGTGAAGATTTTATTGAAAAAGATGAAATTCCACTTATTTGAAACAAAGGCGTGGGTCTCGCTCAAAACAGCCTAGAACAGTCAAAGTAAACGTGACGAAAGCAAATGAAATTCAATAAAAGCCTTATCAAAAAAATGAGCGATTAATTTTTTCTATCGTTACATTTAATTTTCAGTTAAGATAGGGTGCATGAAAAAAATTATTATTGTAATCTCTACTGTGTTGCTGATCTCTTGTGCTAGCTCAAATAAAATAAATCAACCAACACAAGCATCAAGAGTTGTATCAAGTATTGATGACTCGGCAGGAAACGAGTTAGTGCTAATCCAAAAATTTAGCATCAATGCATCTATTGAGGAAGTCTGGAATGCCTATACCACCCAACAAGGATGGCAAGCTTGGGCAGTGCCGATGGCAGAAGTTAACTGGAAAGTTGGTGGCTTAATCCGCACCAATTATAACACCAAAGGTAAAATAGGCGATGCAACTACCATCGTCAACCACATCGTTAATTATGTGCCGAATAAATTAATCACCTTACAGGCCGAATTGTCGCCGCATTTCCCTAAATTTATGCAAGATGATGCCAAAGACTTTTATAATGTGATTTATTTTAATGCCATTGATGCACAACACACACAAGTAGAGTCTTATGGCATAGGCTATAAAAACACCGAAAAATACCAAGAATTAATGAAATTTTTCATCCCAGCCAACGAACAATCTTACCAACATTTAATCAACTACCTTGAACAAGGCATCAAACAGGAATTTAAATAATATAGACCCCAAATCCCGATAGAGAATCACAATTGTAACAAAATGATCTTATGGCCTTGAGAATATTAGGTGGTAGTTAGTGATGATGGCTAATATAAATAGACAACTCATATGCCGCTAATCTTAATTCATGCAGTTTATCATTATTTTCTCGGTCATTCTTTTTCCATTCAAATTTGCCATTTTTCTGTGTTTGACCAATAATCAAGTCATTAAATGAACCCATTCCACCGAAATAACTCAATAAAGTCTCTATACCTGAGTAGTCGGAGTTTTTTATACTTTTATTAGCAGAAGAGATTAATTTTAACCAATGGTTTTGCTTGTCTTCTTGAAGTAATGTTTCAATTTGATTGAGCACGTTAATAAGCTCACGAGTTTTAGCTCCCATAAAATTCCTAAAGTCACAAAACTGAGTTGTTTTGTGACATTCGTTGGTCTTTATTGTGATTTAGGAACTTTATAAGCAACGGAGGTGATGACCCATTTGTGTTCAAAATAGACGGAGAACTTTTCGTATTGCCATTCGGTAATAGGTGGTTCGCCGACGGCTGATTTTTTCAGTTTGGGTTCTCCAAATTGTTTGATGACTTGATTCATGGTACTGCCACGTGTTGGCATGATAATTGATTTCTCTTGGGCAATTCTATCGACCATTAAGGTATCTGCTGGCACAGTTGATGCAAAAGTTATTAAGATAAGTGCGGCTATAAAAGTTATTTTTTTCATGATTTAAACCCCTTTGTAAGTTTTGCTTCATTGTAGCGAGCATTTTTTTTTTGGCAAATTAATACCGTGAATTAAACTGAAATTGTGTTAAACCTATTTCTGGATAAGTGTTTTCTGTGATATTTCTCTCATATTTGGCTAAAATTGCATTGATTTTTTCCTCTGATTGTAATAACTCTTCTTGTATCAATTGGTTGACTTGGGCATGAAAACGCGGTGGAATCTTGGTGGAAACACTGGTTTTTTGCAATAAATTTGCTTCCCCGTCTTGAAAAAACATGTTTTTATAAAAGGTTTGAAACAGTCTTTTGGCTGTATAATCGACATCTTGTGCCATCATGCCAATATTGACCAGCTGTTGTTGTAAGGTTAGATTCAGTTTGAAATAATTGTTTTTCAGCTTTTTTAGGATGCGGTTGCTAAGTAACTCACGGATAATCGCATTGGCACGAATATGCCCGCCATAAATAGAGTCAATAAGGCTTTGCAATTGCACTTTACTGAGTTTCTTTACGTGGTTTTTGGAACAATACAATTGTAACTGAACAATAACCATATCCATCTTGTTCATGGGGTTGGTGTAATTTGTTGCATTGATGTGTTCAGAAATGGTTCGCCTATCCATACCTGTTTTTATTGCTATGGCTTGGGCGTTGGGTTTTATTGCCTTTTCTTCTAGTATTTCTTTGGCTGCATAAATATAGGCTTTTTGCATGTTGCGGACAAATTCATTGAAATGCAAACCAAAACGCATGACCATTTTACAAACAGGCACCAGTGCCACTTGTAATTGGATCGGTTTATTGATGTTTTTATCGAGTGTTTTCATAATATGTGCACATTATTGTACACAAACATTTATTGTTTTGCAAACTATGTATAATGGGGGACAAGTAATAATTAGATTTAGTCTCTTAGTTCATAATCTTTTTATCTGATTATTACCTTAAAGTTTTCTTTCTTAGAAAAATACTAAGTTTTTTTGTTTTTACTTAGTAACTTTAATGTAACGAAATACTGGCATAAGTTTTTGGGGTTAACGTTTTCTTATGCCAGTTTTTTTTCGCCTGCAAAATAATTAGTTCTTACTCAACTTCAGCATCAAAAAACGGGTCATTTATGGCTTGCAAATTTACTGTGCTTATTTGCCAGTTTTCTTGGCTGTTTTCTGGGTAGAGTAATTGCGTGGAAAATTTTATCTCGTGGTTTGGCTCAAATGCCATTGAGACCTGACCAATAACTTGGTTGCTGGGTTCCTCATAGGCACAATGTGGGCAAAATCCTTTAAAACTCAACATTGAAAAAGTGCTATTTGCGGTATTGTTGCCGCTGCCAAGAGACCAACGTGCTTGACCACGTTCATCATAATAATAAACGACTGCGACTTGTGACAAACCTTCTTCATGTACGCTCAAGCCCCAACCAGAGTTCTGAGGGTTGTAATAAGTTCCTGTTAATTGTTTGCTGCCAAATTGACTGGATATGCTTAATCTTTGCATGGCTTCGCTGCCAGAATTATCACCTATTTGCCAAGAAAATTGAGCATGGCTTGCATCAGTAAAATCAAATTGTACGCTGCCTATTTTCTGTGAGGTTGTGGTATTTGAGGTAAAATCCCATGCAAATTCGAGCAAATCCGCTTGCCAATTTTCTTGATAAGTTGAGGATGCCAAATACCAAACTGGCGTTTTATCCTCTCGGTAAGTATACCAAATCACAAAAAGATTAGCCCCTGCGATTTGCACATCAATACCGTGACCATTTCTGTCGGGATTGTACCAAAGGCCTGTTTTGGGTCGTAGCGTGGTATCACTAGCATTCGCAGGATTGGAGCCATTTTTTATTTCAATCACATCATAAATACCATCGCCGTCTCTGTCAAATGCCAAGCGTGTACCCAAGCCTTTAGGCACAAGAGTAAAGGTCAAGCTGTTTTCCGTACTGGCTTGAGCCATAAGTGATAAAATCGTCACTTCATCGGCTAATTCCGCAACAAAAATATCTTGTTCTGCATTGTACAAATAACTGTGTCCATCACCTGTTTTTACGATTAAATCGACATCATTTGTACTGGCAACTTGCACTAGGTTCTCAATTCGTGCATTTGTTTGTGTTGCTTGTTCTAGCGTGTACTGTTGCCCGACACCTGCATGTGTATCTTGTGATTCTGGCGGCGTATTACCAAGTGGAATATTGCCATTATCCAATTGTGAGCCAGAAAATGCCATCATCAAAGCCACTAAGTCCGCTACTTCTTGATCGGAATCGACCGAAAAAGCGGGAGCACTTAAAAACCGAGCCACCGAGTCAATCGCTCCATCATGCAAAAAGCCAAAGCCCAACAAAGATTCTGAGCGTGACATTTCAAAGCCAACTTTTTCGTATAAATTACGCAATTGTGGTGTTTTGATGGATTTTTGGGTAGAACCATCGACACTGACAATTCCTAAATGATTGGCATCATGCGGCCCAAGGGGCATAATTTCACCCGCTACTTCGACATCCAATGCTCCAAGTTTTAAAGGACCGTTAACCGCCATGCCTGTTGGCAAAGTATGGCAGCTTCCGCACTGAAATACATTATCCAAAACAGCGGTATTAAACAAGTGCAAACCATTTCGCGGATGCCCTGTGCCAAGCGGCAATCCCGCAGCAGCAAAACGACCCGAGGTATAATGATTTTTTAATTCTATGGATTCTGGCAAGCTGTTATCACTATTTCTAAAAGGATTGGGAGGAAAAGTGATGGTTGCTAAAAAGTCCTTGAATTGTTGCATTTGTTGTGTGGTTAATTGTTCATCATCACCATTTATGCTTTCAAATGCTCCGTTAAATTCCTCAATTCCCGCTCTGTCACCACGCCAATGAAATGGTTCGTTGCCAATAATGTCTTGTAAGGTTTGGGTCATCATTGGTCCTTTCATAGGGTGGTAGTTGTCACAGGAAAACTGGGTCAAGCTTGGTAATTGTGTTTGGCAATTTTGTTGAAACTCTTTCATTTCACCCGAAGGGTCGCCCAAATCCCAAGCCAATTTATCCATGCGTGCATCAATATGACAGGAAGCACAAGCCGCTTGACCTAAACCTGAGGTTAAATGCGTATCATACAGAAATTTTCTGCCTTTTTTAATGGCTTCTGGCAAAGGATTAAAAAGTGGTAGCTTCATTATTTCGGATTGCAAATTGGTATCAACGACCGATAAACTCGCCTCAAAATGATTCCAAACATACAATCTTTGTCGACTTTCATCCAATGCTAATCCGGTAGCGCCTTCGCCAACATTGACTTCCGCTAATCGCTGCCCTGCGGCATTGATAAGGATGATATTGTTGGAACCCATTCCAGCAATATAAGCAGTATTTCCATCTTCTGACCAGACAATACCACGAGGATCGCCAATTGATTTGTCTCGTAAACTTTGCTCAACCCGTATACTTTGGTAATCCAAATGTGGGTTCAAGTCCATAATTTGCGGTGTTTGTAAGGCGTTTGCTGCTATTAATGCCAGCTTGACTCTTATAAATGTGCCGTTGAGATTGGGTTCAAAACGTATTTCATTGGTTGCATCTGTTCCCACCATACTTATTTGATTTTGTGCTGGATTAAATGCCAGAGCCATGCCGCTGTTCATCAAACCCGAAACGTATTGCAAGGATAATGTTTGGGTGTCAATTACGGTGATGTCATGATCAAGCAACTTCCACCCAACTATGCGACCTGACATGTTTGCATTTTCACCACTCACCATATCGCTCCAATCCTGACCATTGTCATCCAGCCAAAGACCCGCATCATTTTGTTTGACAATGAGGGATACTTTTGGCGGCGTTGGTAATTGTGGATTGAAGCTGGGAGAAAAACCATTTGCAGCATTAAAAGGAGGATTGGCTCCTGCATAGGGTGTATTTTCACGATTGACGGGATTAAAAGGAAAACCAAGCGTACCTTCGGTTTCATCAATTCCACCAGCCATAATTGTACTCTTATTGCCCGACTCAAAACTAGCAACATAGACTTTTGAGCCATCGTTATTGACTGCCATTGCTCGCGGGTCTTCGGCAAGTACATCAATCACAACTGCCTCAGCGGACAAATCCAGCACATTAAAAACCATAATTTGGTTAGCCTGTGAGCAACTCACAAAAGCTTTATCATTGGCAAAGACCACATCAAATGGCTCGTCATGAGTCAACAATGTCGCCTTAACTTTTCTCAAATTAAAATCGATGATGCTAACAGAATCAGAAATATGGTTGACAACCCACAGCTCGTTATTGTCAGCAAAACGCACCGAAACAGGGTCAATACCGACCATTACATGACCCAGTTTAATGGGATAGCCAAGTGAAACATCAAACAATTGCACACGATTATCTGCGGTATGTGCTACAGCCAAGCGTGTTTTATCTGGTGACAATGCCAGAGCATGAATTGGGTGATTTTCCCAATTGACATAAGGTAAATTGGCTGCCAATAAAGCTTTTGAAAAAAAGATAAAAAGTAAAAAGAGCCGCATAGTTGGTTTTTCCTAGTAAAACAGCTTTAATATTAACATATTTTGAATTTTAAAATGTAATAATTGGTAACAGTCCTAATTGTAGACTCTCTTATTCACTTTTTTCTATAGGGCGAGGAGCTTGTGCGAGAATAGGAACCGTAGCGAGGTGATTAAGCTTTTTTCTGCGTATCGTCCTGATACTTGTACCATCCGTGTGGCTTATCATGAAAAAACATCAGGAATTTTTTTTCATGATAAGTCGTAGGGTGAAGTCAAAACATTTCCATAAAGTTTTTACGATTTCTGAGGAGCTTGTCCGAGAATAGATAATCTATTACAGAAAAGCTGGATTTGTGCTAT
>CAZQMH010000108.1:0-8889 GCA_964594435.1 uncultured Alcanivoracaceae bacterium | reverse complement strand
ATATCTGCAACCCAGATTATCTTGCTACACAAGCCCGTGCAATTGCTAAAAAATACGCCAATTGTTCACTGACTGTGTTGGATGAAAAGAAAATGCAAAAGCTCAAGATGGGTGCCTTATTGGCTGTTGCCCGAGGCTCTCGTAACTCGCCAAAAATGATAGTTTTGAAATACAATGGCAGCAAGAAAACTCAAAAACCACATGTGCTGGTTGGCAAGGGCATCACCTTTGATACAGGTGGAATTTCATTAAAACCTGGTGCCAACATGGATGAAATGAAATACGATATGTGTGGAGCTGCGACGGTATTTGGTACATTTGTTGCCGTGGCACAAATGCAATTGCCGATTAATTTAGTCATGATAGTGCCAGCGGTGGAAAACATGCCAGATGGTGATGCTTATCGACCAGGTGATGTGGTAACCAGTTATTCAGGAAAGACCATAGAAGTGCTCAATACCGATGCCGAAGGCAGAATGATTTTGTGTGATGCCTTGACCTATGCACAAGAATATAAGCCACAAGTTTTAATTGATTTAGCGACGTTAACAGGTGCTTGTGTCGTAGCATTGGGTCATGTTGCCTCTGCGGTCATGTCAAAACAACAACAATTGCCACAGGATATTTTGAATGCAGGCATCGAAATCAATGATAAAGCTTGGCAATTACCTTTATGGGATGAATACCAAAAACAAATTGATACAAGCTTTGCCGATATGCAGAATGTCGGTGGATTTGCGGGCGGTTCGATTACTGCCGGTTGTTTCTTGAGTCGATTCTGCGAAGATGTCAACTGGGCTCACATTGATATTGCAGGCACCGCATGGAATAACAAAAAAGAAGGAGCAACGGGTCGCCCTGTTGCCTTAATGGTGCAATACTTAATCAATGAAAGCTCAAAGAAATAAAACCAAACTTCCAGCAGTGAAAATACACTGCTGGAATGTGAATAAGAGTAAGATTTATGCACGACAATTTAACGCAAATACTCAACGACCCTGATAAAAACAAAATCATGCCAAAGGTTTATGACGAACTGATGGTCATGGCACGTGCTGCCCTGCGGAGAAATCGCCGTTATGACACGCTTGATACCAGTGCAGTGGTGCATGAATCTGTCATAAAATTTTACGGTTCGCAAGCACATCACTTCAAATCACGCGGTCATTTCTATGCTTTGATGTCGAAAATCATGCGTGAATTAATCATTGATTATGCCCGTAGCAAAAATGCCCAAATTCGAGGTGGCGGTTTAGAAAAAGTTACCCTCTCAGGTCTCGGTGCCAGTGATGACAAGCTGGAAGTTGACGTTTCTCATGTTTTGGATATGGATAAAGCCATGACGGAATTAGCCGAATTTGACAAAATTTTGGAGCAAATGATGATTATGAAGTTCTACGGTGGTCTCAAGATTTCAGAGTTGGCACAGTGTTTCAATACCTCTGAAAGCAGTATAAAACGTGATATAAGAACCGCTCGTGCTTTTATGAAATCTCGTTTAAAAGATTATTGAGCTTCCGAAATCTAACAAAAACACCTAAGCTCTATCGCCTAATCCAATAAGGCAGCAACAAAATCTTTGGCAATAAAAGGTTTGAGGTCGCTGGATTTTTCACCCACGCCGATAAATCGTACTGGAATAGCAAATTCTTTAGCCAAATTAAACAAAACGCCACCTTTGGCAGTGCCATCAAGTTTAGTAATGGTTATGCCTGTTAGTTTGGTGGTGTTATTAAACTCTTTAATTTGTGATATGGCATTTTGCCCTGTACCGCCATCGACCACAATCATGGTTTCATGCGGAGCGGAGGCATCGTTTTTTTTCATCACACGACCAATTTTGCCCAGTTCTTGCATGAGATTACTTTGTGTGTGCAGGCGACCTGCCGTATCGGCAATTAGAATATCAATATTTTTAGCTTTGGCAGAACTCATGGCATCAAAAATGACCGAAGCGGAATCCGAGCCTGTCGATTGTGCCACCACGGCGATGCCTTCGCGTTGCCCCCAGGTTTTTAATTGTTCGACAGCAGCGGCTCTAAAAGTATCACCAGCAGCTAACATAACTGATTTACCTTGTTGTTTGAACTTTCTGGCGATTTTGGCAATTGTTGTGGTTTTGCCTACGCCATTGACTCCAACCACCAAAATAACATAAGGTTGTTTAGAAGTATCAATTTCAAGTGGTTTCTGTACGCCTTGTGCCAGTTCTAAAAGATGAGATTTTAGGGCTTCATAGACGGCATTGGCATCGCCGAGTTTGAGACGTTTAACCGATTGAGCGGTTTTATCGACAATTTCCATGGTTGCTTTTGCTCCCACATCTGCCATCAATAATGTGGTTTCTATATCCTCAAACAAGTCATCATCTATGGTTTTTTTGAAGGAGAACAAATGTTTCATTTTTTTGCCAAAACTGTTGCGAGATTTTTCCAGTTTTGTATCCAGTGTCGAATCCAATTTATCTTCCACAGCTTTAATTTTGGCTTGCACTTCGTCTTTGGTGTGTGGCTCGGTTATTCTTTGAGCAAGTGGGACATTTGAAGCATCAGGCGAACGGTCTTCCTTTTTTTGCTGTTGTTTGTTGTCGGTTTTGACTGTTTCTTTGGCGATGGCGTGTTGCGGATTTTGGGGTGTGGCATCGGTGGCGTTTATGCGGTTGTCATTGCCTGTTTGTGAGGTTTGAGTTGTTGGTGGTGTTGGTTGTTGGCTTTCGACAGGATTATCTGTTAAAGCTGCCTTTTTATTCTCTGGCTCACTTTTTTTATTTTTCTTCTTGAAAAATTTGAACATTTGTTTTTCACTCTGCGTAATACTTGTTAGAATGGCTCATTTTACTGGTTTGTTACACCTTTGGCAAAAGCTAAACACACAATTCGCATAATTTCAGGCACTCACCGCTCAAGAAGACTGCCTGTGCTTGAAATTGAAGGCTTGCGACCCACAGGTGATCGCCTCAGAGAGACCTTATTTAATTGGTTGCAAACACAGATTGCTGGCAAAAACATACTCGATTTGTGTGCGGGAGCGGGTGCTTTAGGTTTTGAAGCGGCTTCTCGTGGTGCTCAAGCGGTCACTTTAGTTGAAAAAAACAAACAAGTAGCGGCTCAATTAGTGAAAATACAAGAGGATTTTGGCTTTCACAATACAAATATTATTTGCCGCAGTGCCCAAAAATTTTTGCAGACCACATCGGCTCGATTTGATGTGATTTTTATCGACCCACCGTTTGCGATAAATCTGCTTGATGAACTCACCGAACTCAGCATTCGTGTTGTAAATACATCTGGTTTTATCTATCGCGAAGCGGCAAAATCGCAAATATTCACAGATTTAGGTGATAATTGGAATTTATATCGCCAAAAAACCCAAGGTCAGGTTAAAATCCAATTGTGGCAAAACCAAACAATTTCTGAGGAATTTTAGCAATGCTTAAAAAACCATTAATTGCCGTTTATCCCGGCACTTTTGATCCGATTACCAATGGTCATTCTGATTTGGTACGCCGAGCTTGCGAGGTTTATGATACCTTGATTGTTGCGGTTGCTGATTCCACAGGCAAAGGGCCGACCTTCAGTTTGCAAAAACGCATCAGTATGGCACAAACGGTATTAAAAGATTTAGATAATGTCAAGGTTGTGGGTTTTGATGTGTTATTGGCAGATTTTGTCAAACAAGTGGATGCCAAGGTTATTTTACGTGGTTTGCGTGCGGTTTCGGATTTTGAATACGAGTTTCAGTTAGCAAGTATGAATCGTCGCTTAATTCCTGATGTGGAAACCATGTTTTTAACACCTGCTGAGCAATACAGTTTCATCTCCTCTTCTTTGGTTAAGGAGATTTCAAAACTCAATGGCAATGTCACCGATTTTGTCAGTCCACTGGTACAAAGGGAACTGCATAAAAAGTGGCAGGATTTAGGCATAAGGTAACATGGCATTAAAAATAACCGAAGACTGCATTAATTGTGATGTTTGTGAACCTGTTTGTCCAAATGAGGCAATCTACATGGGCGTGGAAATATTTGAAATCGACCCCAATTTGTGTACGGAATGTGTCGGTCATTTTGATGAACCACAGTGTGTTGAAATTTGCCCTGTGGAATGTATTCCTAAAGATGAGAAGCATCTGGAATCACCTGAACAATTGTTAGAAAAATATAAAATATTAACGGCACAATAAACAATGAAAATAAAATTACTACTTTCTCTTTTTATGATATCTTTTGGTCTCAATGCAAAACTTCCGAGCAAGCCTGCTATAGCTTCGGGTCACTATTTAGCGACCCAAGCAGGTTATGATATTTTGGCACAAGGTGGCAATGCCTTTGATGCGGCGGTTGCCGTGAGTGCAGTTTTGTCGGTGTTAGAGCCTGAATCATCGGGTCTTGGCGGCGGCGGTTTTTGGCTGTTGCACGATGAGGTGCATGGCAAAAATATCATGGTCGATGGCAGAGAACAAGCCCCTGCTGCTGCCCACCGAGACATGTTTTTAAACAGCGATGGCTCGGTTAATCGTGACCGAGCCGTCAATGGTCCACTGGCTGCGGGTATTCCTGGACAGGTCGCTGCCATGGTGCATGTGGTTGAAAATTATGGCAGCTTGAGTCTTGCTCAAGATTTGGCTCCTGCTATAAAAATTGCCGAAGATGGTTTTCCTGCTTACCAGCGTTATGTACATGGGTTAGAAAGCAAAAAATCCATTATGCAACGCTACAAATCCAGTATGCAAACCTATTATAAAAAGGGCAAACATACACCAAAAGTTGGCGACAATATCACCAATAAAGATTTGGCAAAAACCCTTAAAAGCATAGCCAAACACGGAAAAGCAGGATTTTATGAGGGGAAAATTGCCAAAAAACTGGTCAAGTCGGTAAAAAAAGCAGGTGGCATCTGGAGCATGGAAGATTTGAAACATTACAAAATTGTCGAACGGGAACCGATTTACACCACGTATTTAGGTAAAAAACTCATCACCGCCGCTCCGCCCTCCTCAGGTGGCATTGCTTTGGCAACCATGCTCAATATCTTATCCGCATGGGATTTAGAAAACATGCCAAAAGACCAAAGAATACACCTCATTGTCGAAGCCATGCGACGAGCTTACCGCGACCGAAGTATCTATCTGGGTGATCCTGATTTCAGTACAATCCCAAGTAAAATGCTGACCAGTCCTTATTATGCCGATGGTTTACGGGCTGCCATTCGTACCGATAAAGCCACGCCAAGTTCATCGCTGCCTGGACTTGGGCAATTCCAAGAGGGCAATCACACCACACATTTTTCGATTATTGATACCCAAGGCAACATGGTTGCCACCACTCAAACCGTTAATACGGTCTTTGGCTCTAAGTTTGTTGCCAAAGGTACGGGAGTGTTGCTCAATAATGAAATGGATGATTTTTCTGCCAAGCCAGGTGAGCCCAACGCTTATGGCTTAATTGGCGGCGAAGCCAATGCCATTGCACCGCATAAACGCCCACTATCGAGTATGACACCGACTTTTGTCATTGGCGATGAGGATGTTGCTGTTATTGGCACACCTGGCGGTTCTCGAATTATCACTATGGTTTTGTTAGGAATTCTCGATTATTACGCAGGGCATGATGTTAAATCGTGGGTTGCCTTGCCTCGTTTTCATCACCAATATTTACCCGATGTGATTTCTTATGAGCCCAATGCCTTGAGTGATGAAATAAGAGACAAACTGGAACAACGTGGGCACAAACTCAAACAACTCAACCACACATGGGGCAACATGAATGCCGTTTATTGGAACAAAAAAACAGGATTCACAGATGCTGCCAGTGATCCACGTGGCGGAGCGGCAAAAAGATGAAACTGTTATCGCTTATGGGTAATTCACAAATGCTTGATGGTGGTGCTATGTTTGGCAATGCACCCAAAGCCTTGTGGTCACGCTGGGTTGAAGTCGATGAACTCAATCGCATGAGCATTGCCTGCCGTTGTTTGCTAGCAAAAGATTTGGCAGGTAAGAATGTCTTGTTTGAAACAGGCATAGGCAATTTCTTTGAACCGAAATTAAAAGCACGCTTTGGTGTCAATGAGCCACATCACGTATTATTGGACTCCTTAAAACAACATGGCATGAGTCATCACGATATAGATGTGGTGGTGTTGAGTCATTTGCATTTTGATCATGCAGGTGGTTTGTTGAGTGCATGGCAAGCCAACAAAACACCCGAATTGTTATTTCCCAACGCTCAGTATCTTGTTGCCAAAGAACATTGGCAGCGAGCCACACATCCTCACCCTCGTGACAAGGCATCCTTTATTCCAATTTTGCACGATTTATTGCAAAAATCAGGTCGTTTGCAATTAGTGCAAGGTGAAAAACACGATTTATTACCAGCGGTGAGATTTGAATACAGCAATGGTCACACACCAGCAATGATGCATTCGGTGGTTGGTGGTATGGTTTTTTGTGCTGATTTAATTCCAGGAAAAGCATGGATGCACGTACCCATATCTATGGGATATGACCGATTTCCTGAATTATTAATCGAAGAGAAAGCCGACTTTTTAAACAGGCATTGGCAACACAAGCATCAATTATTCTTCACTCATGACCCTGATATTGCTGCGGCATCTATTGCCTATGAAAATAACCGCTACACAACAACCAACGAACAAGAAGTATTACCCTAACGAGGCAAAAAATGTTACCTATTACCAGCTTATACGCAGCTATTCTTGCTGTTCTTATTATTGCTTTGGCATACAAAGTGGTGGTCTTTCGCCGGAGTAAGCAAGTCGGCTTGGGCGATAACGGCGATACTGGCGGTAAGCTTGCCATTCGAGCCCACGCCAATGCGGTCGAATACATTCCTATGCTGGTTATTCTTTTAGGTTTGTACGAAGCAGGAGGCGGCAACAGTATGATTTTGCATGCAATGGGCGGCATTATTGTCTTTGCTCGTGTCATTCATGCCTTTGGTTTGTCGAGTTCTGCGGGCAAATCTTTTGGCAGATTTTATGGCACTTTATTAACATGGTTAAGCACATTGGTCTTAGCCGCTTTAAATATTTATCAATTTATCTTTTAAAAAATTATGAAAACTATAAAATTTCTTGTTACTCTTCTCATTCTTATTAGTGCCAACGCTTGTGCTCATGACCCCAACAAAATTCATGTCTATGAAAAACCAAATTTAAGCAAGGAATCGCCGCAGTGGTGGTACAAACAAGGCAAGCAACGCGTCAAACAACTGGCAAAAAAGAATCGCTTCCCCAGAAGGGCGAAAAATGTCATTCTTTTTATTGGCGATGGCATGAATATTAGCACCATAACCGCCGCTCGAATCTTGGCAGGACAAAAGCAAGGTGGCAGCGGTGAAGAAAACCAGTTGAGCTTTGAAAAATTTCCACAAACGGCATTGGCAAAAACCTATAACACCAATCTACAAACGCCAGATTCCGCAGGCACCATGAGTGCCATGATGACAGGCATCAAAACCAAAGGCGGCGTTATCGCTGTTGATGGCACGGTTGATTTAGGTGATTGCGAATCGGGTAAAAATCACGAGCGTTTAACATTATTAGAGTGGGCAGAAAAACACCGCATGGCAACTGGCGTTGTCTCAACTGCACGCCTGACCCATGCCACACCTGCTGCCACTTATGCTCATGCCGTTAGCCGAGCTTGGGAAGCCGATAGCAACATTCCAAAAAAAGAACGCAACAAAGGATGCAAAGACATAGCCAGCCAACTCATTGACTTTGCCTACGGCGATGGCATAGAAGTGGCAATGGGCGGTGGACGCAGAAATTACCTTCCAGCAGATGAACAAGACCCAGAATACGACAACAAAAAAGGCGTGCGTTTAGATGGCAGAAATCTTATGAAAGAATGGAAAGCCAAATACAAACATGCCAAAGTTGTGTGGAATAAAAAACAATTTGACAAAATAAAAACCAAAAAGGTCAAACATTTATTAGGGCTATTTGAGCCATCACACATGCAATACGAACACGACCGACCCCGAGACAAAGCTGGCGAACCATCGTTGAGTGAAATGACTGAAACCAGTTTAAAAATCCTTAAAAACAGTAAAAAACCCTTTTTCCTCATGGTAGAAGCAGGCAGAATAGATCACGCTCATCATGCAGGCAATGCTTTTAGAGCCTTGACCGATACCATCGAATTAAGCCAAGCCGTTAAGACGGCTATTGAAAATGTCGATTTAAATGACACCCTTATCATTGTTACCGCCGATCATTCCCACACCTTTAATATGGCAGGTTATCCAGAACGTGGTAACCCAATCTTAGGTTTGGTCAAAGTGCCCGATGATGCGGGTAATTTCATCGGTCACATTTCCACCGATGCACAAGGCAAACCTTATACAACGCTATCCTATGCCAATGGCCCAGGATATGTCAATGGCGATGCCCGACCCGATTTATCCCATGTGGATACCACCGCACCGGACTACCGCCAAGCAGCCGCCATTCCCAAAGCATCGGAAACCCACAGCGGAGAAGATGTCGCTATATTTGCCACAGGAGCTGGCTCGCAAACCGTACATGGCACGATAGAACAAAATGTCATTTACCATATCATGCGCCATGCTTTAGGAAACTAACTTATCTGCTACCATGTGATTGTTGTTAATTTGTTGTGTTCAAAATCTTGCCAATGTTTTGGTGTCCATTGTTGCGTACCAAGATTGTCTGTATAAATATGCGTAATGGCTATTTGTAATTGTTTATTGGCTTTATGGATATAAATTTTACTTACAATATGGTCCTCAGCATCGACACCAATGGCGATTAATTCAGCGTAGCCGTCTAGCTTTATGCCTTCGAGTTTTGCAAAATCGTATTCGACTTGATTATCGTTGGCATAAAATTTAGCCACTGTGAT
>CAZQMH010000107.1:0-8969 GCA_964594435.1 uncultured Alcanivoracaceae bacterium | reverse complement strand
GCATGGTCTTCACCACCTGATGGAGAATTAACCATTGACATTGCTGTCCAACAATCTGTAGTAGGGTGATAGACACCTCCAATTGGGCCAGAGTTATCCTTGCCCCATATTAACATTTCATTGCCCGTCCAAACTGCTGTAGGTTTTTTTATGCCGTGAGGGATATCATTAATTTTCATATGATTCCAAGTATCTGATGTGGGGTTATATCTTCCTCCTGTATTTAAAAATATACTTCCACCAAAACCACCCCATACTATCATTTCTGTGCCACTCCATATCGCTGTTGCACTTTCCCTTGCGTCAGCAGGCATAAATTGACTGGTTGGGTTCCAACTATCAGTACTTGGATTATAACGAGCACCCGTATTTGAATTTGACCCACTCCAGATAATCATTTCTGAACCGCTCCAAATAGCCACATGTCTTAATCTTGCACTCGGTGCATTGGTTAATGAGGTCGCAACCCAGCTATTTGTTATAGGATTATAACGCCCACCCGAGGTTTTAAAATGCCCTCCCCATACAATCATTTCCGTACCTGACCAAATGGCAGTATGATCATATCTTGTATCAGGCGCATTAGTTATGCTGGTAGTAATCCACGTATCATTTGCTGGATTGTATTTCCCACCTGAATTTAATATGCCTCCAGCACCACTGCCTCCCCAAACTATCATTTCTGTGCCGCTCCAAATAGCCGTGTGGTCACTTCTTGCTGCGGGTGCTCCACTTAAGGTTGTTAGTTGCCAACTATCGGTGCTAGGGTTATATTTACTTCCAGAATCCAAAAGTGTTGCAGCGTCTGTTCCACCCCAAACAATCATTTCTGTGCCTGTCCACACGGCGGTATGATAACGCCTAGCCTCGGGTAAATTATCTACAGCCCACGTATCTGCAGTACCTGTAAATTTTTGAGTAAATGTTTTATTTTCACCCAAAATTATTGGCAAGGAAAATGAGTCAAATTCACTTATATAATGATAGGTCATATCTTGATTTTGTAGCCAAATGGTTGGATTGGTTTTTTTCCAAAATATGGATTCTACTTCAATACTGTTGTGCTTGTTTTTCAAAATTTTTGAATACAAAAATCCAAATTTTTCATCTAATAAACTCTCTTGAGATGCTTTGTAAAAAACTTCTTGATATTCTTTGTTACTTAGTTCAATAATATTATTAGTCTGACTTGATTGGCTTTTATCATCTTTTTTAAGTTGAAAAACATTTACACCTATTGTTGCTGAAAAATTATCACTATTGCCATTTATTTGGTAGTTTTCTAGCTCAATTTCTGCTTGATGTTTTAATGATGAATGTATTGTTTTACTGCTGTAATAACTACTATTAAATATTTTTTTCACTAAATAATCACGAGAAACACACTCAACAATCGTTTTGGGATTATTATCCAGAAGCTTAAAAATTTGTTTTAGTTTTTTGGAATCTTTAGTATTGCGAGCCATACGGTTTAAATCTTGTTGTAGCATTTCTGCTGTTATCTTCTTATTGAAAACTTGTAATGTAATGGCTTGCATTTTAAGGTTCTTCATTACAGACTCTCTGACTTGCGTTTTATCATAAACCTCTATAAAAAACGGCTTTGGCTTTTTGTTCTCCTTCGGCCAAAGACTGTGAGACCATTCCAGCTCTTTGATGGCACTTTGGCACTGCACCAAATTATCAATATACTGCTGTTGAGAAATGTTCTCCCAATTTAATTTAACCACTTTTCGCGTACTTTCTTGCGTGCCTGCTTGGGCACTGTTTGCCACAAACAACAATAAGACTAAAGCTTTGATACTTTTTAACATAACAACCTCTAAAAACCATAATTTCACAGATAACTCAGACGGAATTATCTGCACCTTGTTTATAGATTCGTATTTGGCTTAAAAAATAGCTCAAAAAATATGTAATCAGTAAAATAAAAAGCCATGCTTTTTACACATGGCTTTCTATTTCAGTTCGTAGTCATCGAAATTTAGGTAGTGTTAATTTTGTTCAAAACCATGTTTAAAGATAATATCATTGCCGTAGGTTTCATCGGCTCCGACATCATAGGTGTTAAAAGCTACACCATTTTGATTGGGCACACTTGGATCGTTCCAGCCGAAATTTTCCATATCCATATCATAATGGGTAATGTTTTGAGATTGGCAAAAATCAACTGCAGGTGATACGCTGGCCTTGATATGATAGTCGTTATTGGCTCTATCAACAAACATTGGATCCGCTACTACAACATCACCCAAAACATTAATCTGTGGATAATTAGTGAAAGAATCCTCAGATACAAGCAAGCACTCAAATTTTAAACGACTATCATAATTATTACTTGTTGGATCAAGGATGTTAATATTCGGATTGCTTTCATGTATAATTGAATATTGAATTTGTGTTTGTTCTGTGTATTCATCAGGACTGTAGAAGAAGACTGATAAAGCATTGTTGTCAACAAAAGTATTGTGAGTTAATCTTGAGGTGGAAGAAAAGCCGCTGATGGTAATAACATCTCTATCATTAAAACCATCTGCCCCATTATTACCGTTATGGAAAAAAACTGAGCTTTGAATGCTTGTTTCCGTTGCGCCATTTGCAGGAGCTGGTTGCAACATTATTGCTGTTCCACTATTGGCTCGGTTGTTTTCAAAGAAAGTTGTATAAACATCAGCAATGCCATTTAACCACATTGCTCCACCTTGATAGCGAGAGGAATTATTACGGTATAAATTACATTTTTTATTATTCCAACATTTTTTCGATAGCTGTGCTGTAACAAAAGTTGTACTTTGAATAGCCACACCTCCTCCCCATGATGCCTGTGCAGTGACTGTGTTATTTTCAACCAATCCTGCATAAATTGATAAAATAGCATTACTGCCCAGAGAATAAATGCCACCGCCAATCTTAGCAGCGGTATTATTGTTGATATTCAGTGGATTTTGATTATTTCCCAAACAAATTTGCGTTCCTAGATTATAACAATACTGATGACCATTTAGGTTGGCTGTGGCATTTTCAACATACATGCCACCACCGTATTGTTGAGCAGAATTGTAAGCAATACCTCTTTTGTCTGTGGTTTGGTTGCTGGTTTTGGTGCCAGAATACATGGATAATTTGCATTCTAGCTCAAGATAAGCACCGCCACCCCTGCCTGTATTTCCACTATTATTCACATCCTCAAGGGCTTGGTTGGCATGAATGCCGCTATTATCAATTAGCACAATTGAAGAATTCGCACCATTACAAAAAACACCCCCGCCATTAAAGGCTGAATTATCATAAATGACTGTTTGGCTCAACATAAAGTCGGTATCGGTATTATTGCTGTTGCCTTGAATAGCAATGCCACCGCCAAAAGAAGAATGATTGTCATGAATAGCAAGATTAACCAAAGCAACATAAGCGTCCGCATTCAAGGTCGAAATACCGCCTCCAGATAAAAAACTTAAGCCAGAGCCTCCAGTTAATTCTAAATTTTCTAGGGTGACGCTATTGCGTTGACTATTGCCCGTAATCGCAATAACGGGTTCTCCAGCATTGGGTACGCCTATGATATGAGATTTTGCATTACCTTGATTGTCACTTTGTGCAGCAACACAGGTGCTATAACCACCTCGCAATTTTACACTGATATCGGTGAGAAATACATTTTCATTGTAGCTCGTATTGGTGGCAATTCGCACCTCATCAACAGCCGAATCAACCGCTGCTTGAATGGTGGTAAAATCACAACTATCTGCCCCAACGGTAGCAAAAGTTACCGTTCCTTTGTTTTGGTTTTTGAAAGATTGTACAAACTCAGCATCGGCTTTAGCATTCAATTGTGCCTGTTGGCGAAGTTGCTGTAGTGTTTGTTTGGCGTTCACTCCTGTTAGTGTAGTTAGGAGCAATGTAAATAATATTTTCTTTTTCATAATATGTCTCAATAATTTAATTTCTACTCATACCACCGTAAAACAAGATAATTTTGGTTCAGAAAAAATCCATATTCAGGTTAAAGTTCAAAACCATGTTTAAAAATAATATCATTGCCATAGGTTTCATCGGCTCCGGCATCATAGCTGTTAAAAGCTACACCACTTTGATTGGGCACACTTGGGTCATTCCAACCACGATTTTCATTGTCAATATCTGTATGTTGGGCAAAAGCATTGCCACATCTGTCAACCGCTGGTGAGCTTATGGCACTGATATGGTAATCGCCAGCATTTCTGTCGACAAATACAGGATCAGCCACTTCAATATCAGTGGCATTGATTGAGGTATGAGAACTAAAAGAATTGCTTTCAGAGGCGATGATACAGTTAAAATTGGCTGAAGAAGCATAAGCAACGGGCACCGCAATTATCGGTAAGTTTGCATCTTCAGCAATAATGCTGGATTTAATATCGAGATTTGACTCAATTTTAAAAACAGTACTGGTGACGTGATTATCCGCAAAAGTATCGTGGATAGAGTTAAAACTATCAGCATCAACTTGACTGTAAATTATGCCGATATCAGTAAAACCATCGTTACCAAAATTACCATTGTTGCGGTAAATAGAACCCTCGCTGTTAACAATTGCATTACTTGCCAATTCCAGAACCGTAGCTTCTTGAGCTCTATTACCAATAAAGTGAGTGGCATAAATGCTTGCCGCTACATCTCCCGATATGCGTAGTGCCCCTGCACGTAAATCTGCTTTATTGTTTCGGTAAGTATTGCAAAGGGTTTGACTCCAACACGCAGGATAAAGTTGTGCGGTTTCAAAATAAGCATAGCTTACATCAATTGCACCAGCAATAAATTCTGCATGGTTGTTTTCAACTAATCCAGCGTATATCTTTAAACCTGCTGGAGAATTATTAACATTAACTGCCGCACCATATTGTGCTGTATTGTCGTTTATGTTTATTGGATTGCTGGTATCACCCAAACAAATCTCAGTACCTAAATTGAAACAAAATTGGTGCCCATTAAGTTCAACAATTGCACCGAGCCTAGCATAAATACCACCACCATAAAATTCAGCATGGTTATAGGCTATGCCTCTGTAATCAGGATTTGGACCCAAATGGCTATTTTTTGTGCCCGAATACATTGTGAATTTACATGATTTGCTGATATATGCACCGCCACCATGTCCAAATTGTTGTCCCCCTTTTGCTTCCAATTGAGATTTTACGGTTGTCATAACTGTGTTAGCACTGATACCACTTTCTCCAATGATTAAAACAGACGATTTGCTGCCAATACAATACAAGCCACCACCATATTGCGTGGCAGAATTATTGTATATTAATGTATCAACCAGTAAAAAATCAGTATTGGCACCGATAGAATCTCCGAAAATGCCAATACCACCACCTTGGTCACTATTATTATCATGAATAGCGACATTTGACAGGGCAATAGAGGCATCAGAATCCAATGTTGAAATTCCACCTCCTTTTAAAAAATTTGTTCCCGTTCCATTGGATAAATCTACATTTTCTATTGTTACCATATTTCTTTGGCTGCTACCAGTTATGGCAATCACTGGTTCGCTGGCATTAGCAACACCAATGATATGAGATTTATCGGTGCTTCTCACATCATTAACTGCATTAACGCAGTTTGAATAACCACCTCTAATGACAACACTCTTATCGGTAATAAAAACATTTTCACTATAGGTCATATTTGTGGCAATTCGCACTTCATCAACACCCGAATCAACCGCCGCTTGAACGGTGGTAAAATCACAACTATCTGCCCCAACAGTAGCAAAAGTTACCACTCCTTTGTTTTGCTTTTGGAACGATAGAATAAACTCAGCACCAGCTTTGGCATTTAATTGCGCCTGCTGACGAAGTTGATGGATACTTTGTTTGGCTGCAACGCTAACAACAGTACTCAATAATAAAGTAAATAGTAACGTGAATAGTAATTTTTTCTGCATAATTAACTCTCAATGATTTGATTTCTATTCCTACCACCGAAAAACCAAACAATTTTGGGTCAAAATTAGCAAAATTAATGAAATATAGCTTAGAATAAAGCCATAACAAAATTTCGGGGAATCTTGTGTCACAGCAAGATAACAACACAAGTAAAGTAAAACAGTACTTTGAACAGCTAATTGAGCTCAACACACAAGAGCAACAGAGTAAACTTGCCGAAATAAAACAGCACAAACTGCTCGATGATGCTCAACTGGCATTATTAAAAAGCATGTTGCACGCCGATGATGCAACCGATTTTGCTACCAATGTGCAAGCCATATCCGCCGAACTTGTCGAACAAAGCAGTCAAGTCGCTCAAACAAACTTCCTCAACCAACAAATTGGCGTCTATATCATCCAAGCAACAATTGGTCATGGTGGCATGGGAGATGTCTATTTAGCCAGCAGAAATGACGGAGAATTTGAACAAAAAGTCGCGATAAAATTACCTCATGCTCAATTTAATCACGATTTACAAGCCCGATTTGAAAACGAACGGCAAATACTTGCTCAATTAAACCATGACAATATTGCCAGATTACTAGATGGTGGTACCACCGACAGCAAACAACCCTATTTGGTTATGGAATACATTGATGGTTTAGACATTGATAAATATTGCATCAAACAATTGCCTACATTAAACCAACGGCTTGATTTAATTATGCAAATCTGTCATGCCGTAACCTTTGCCCACCAGAAGTTAGTCTTGCACCGCGATTTAAAACCTGGCAATATTTTGGTTACTCAAGCAGGACAAGTAAAGTTATTAGATTTTGGCATTGCCAAATTACTTGATAGCGATAACGATAGCAAAACTGCCACCCAAATCATGACCCGTAGTTATGCCAGCCCTGAACAAATTCAAGGCAAGGCAGTTGGCACCCAAAGTGATTTGTTCTCGCTGGCAATTATTGCCTACGAACTCATCACTGGCTTTCATCCTTTTGCCGGTGATACACAACACCAACGCGAGCAAAAGCTACTCTCAGGCACCCTCACCAAAATCACCACACGCCAACACAACCAAGCTCTGTTCCCCGAACTCGCCAATATCCCAACTGGCAAAATTCAGGGCGATTTGGAAAACATCCTCCACAAAGCACTGGCTAATGAACCCGAAAAACGCTACGTCAGCGTCAAAGACTTTGCCGATGATTTAAACAACTTTTGCAATAATCGACCTGTAAAAGCCCGCAAAGCCAGTTTTTTCTATACCTTTGGCAAAATGATGCAACGCCACAAAGTAGCAACCTTGGCTATTGTTTTGACACTTTTCACCTTGGTTGCTTCTAGCATTTTTTCCTACCAAAAGGCTCAAGAAGCGGAACGTCAAAAAACCATTGCCTTTGATCAAAAACAAGTCGCTCAAAAAGAAAACTTAAAATCAAAACAAGTAACAGAATTTTTGTTGAATATTTTTAAACAAGCCCGTCCTAAACTCTCAGGAGAAGAATTGACCGCTGAAGATATATTAGACGATGCGCTGATAAAACTAAAAAATAAAGCTAATATTGATGAAGAAACTCGGTTTTCTATGCTCAATGTTATCTTTGATAGTTATTTAAGTCTTAACAAATACACTAAAATACAAAATAATATTGTCCCATATTTAAGGAAATGCATATCCAAATTAAGTAAGACTAATGAACAGTGTTTATTGCTGATGGTCACAAGAGCAGCACTTGAGTATAATTTAGAAGAACATAAAAAAGCTATTGAAATATTAAGCAATGCTGAAAAAATAGTGTTGTCTCAAACACCTCTTAATAAAAATCTATATGAGAAAATTCTATTTGATTATTATAATCCTTTAATTGAACTAGAACAGTATCCAAGAGCCATAAAAAGAATTCAAATGGATTTGAAAATATTTCAAACAATTCCAGATAAAAATTTTGATGAACTAATCTATCGGTTGCATAATTTGGCAGATACTTATATTAGAATGAAAAACTTTGATAAAGCTTTTGAAGTTATTCAGCAAATTGATTTAAAGCTAAAAAACAACACGCAAACAACTGATATAATGTTGGCAAGTAATTACAACCTAACAAGTATTTATTATGGGTTCAAACACATGCCAGAAAAAGCAACTAAATATGGACAGTTAGGCATTGAAAAGTTAGAAAAACACATAAAAATGAGACCGAAATTCTTAGGAGATTATTTAACGCATTATGCCTATAACTTATCTCGCTCAGGTAGGTTACAAGATGCCATTAATGCCTATAAACGAGCCATATACATCTATGAAAAACACACTGAAGGGTTAGATTTTCTAACTTTAAAATTTAAAAAAAGAGTTGTTTTGGTATACATACAGCTCAATAAAATAATACAGGCACAAAATATTTTTGATGAAATAAGGCAGCAAGTTAATGATGTTTCTATTTTTAAGAGCAAGTATGAACAGTGCTATTATCAGTTGATAAAAACTGAATTATCGGTAATAAGCAAGTCAGCCAGCAATGCTCAAGATGATGCGAATGATTTTAAATCATGTATCAAAATACATCATCGGTATGAAGACTATACTCATATCATTCAAGCACAACTTTTTTTAAAAAAACATCAATTTAAATCGGCTAAAACAGTATTAACTAATCACCAATTCCTCTTTAATAAATTTCCTAATGATTTTTTAAATATCAAACGCCATGTTGGTTTTTTATTAAACCAAATTGATAGTGCTACAGTACCTTAAAAAAGTAGGTATCCTCTTTTGGAGGCCTGAGATATTGTTTATAAGATAAAATTTTCTTATCCATCAATTAACAGTTTCACGTTGTCCTAACACACCCACCACCAAAACCAAACCCATCAAAACCAATAACATGAAGGCGTTTAAGGTCGGAATCACAGCAGCAGTTCCGGCAATCGAGTTCACAGCAGTCAACACTACATCATTGCCATCGCCACCTGCATAACTCAAGTACAAATCAACATCTCCCAATGTAGCCACAATATCTCCTTCATTTACACCTAAGAAAT
>CAZQMH010000106.1:0-9212 GCA_964594435.1 uncultured Alcanivoracaceae bacterium | reverse complement strand
GGTGTTAATTCTCATCAATCTACCCTTAGCCATGATTGGAGGAATCTTTTCTTTATGGATTTCAGGGCAATATTTATCTGTTCCCAGTTCCATCGGCTTTATCACCTTGTTTGGTGTTGCCGTATTAAATGGCGTAGTGATGGTGGAAGCCATCAATTTACGGATTGAAAACACCAAAGATAAATTAGCAAAAGCTATCTATGAAGGTGCCGTTTCACGACTTAGACCCGTTCTAATGACTGCCATTGTGGCAGCTTTAGGATTAATACCGATGATATTATCTGATGGCATAGGCGCAGAAATTCAACGACCATTGGCAACCGTTATAGTTGGTGGGTTAGTTACCGCTACTTTTTTAACTTTATTTGTCCTACCGGTTTTATTTGCCTGGTTTTCAAAGGGTAAAACCCAAATCCTGACACAGAAATCACAATGAGAGCACAAGCCCTTAATGCACCTAAGCAATCGTCAAAAAGCTTAATCACCAATCAGGTGGATTTAGTTTTTGTCAATTCCTTATGCACATCAATTGCTCGCACTCTTAATTGCGATTCTATATCAGGATTTGGGTTAAATCAAGATAATGCAAGCAGGAGAACCACATGAGTGAACAGAATCATAACCATAATCACGACAACGACAACCAAGACCATGAACACAATGATGAGCATAATGACGAGCACAATCACAGTTTTGGCAACGAAAAAACCGAATTGTATTTTGCCATTGGCAGCGGTGTTTTTTGGCTCACGGGTTTAATCCTTTCATTTATGGCAACCATCCCTGCATGGTTGCCTTTGAGTTTGTTTATTATTGCCTTTTTTCTGGGTGGATTTTTTACCTTAATTGAAGCCTATGAAGCGGTTAAAAGTGGTAAATTTGAAATTGATTTTTTAATGCTAGTCGCGGCAGCAGGAGCAGCGGCTTTAGGTAAATGGGAAGAAGGCGCTTTGTTGCTGTTTTTGTTTTCTTTGGGTCACTCTTTAGAAAAATACGCCATGAACAAAGCCAGAAAATCCATCCAAGTCTTATCAGAACCGGCACCATCTACCGCTTTGCTCAAACAAAGCAATGGTAATAATTGTTCACGGTGGTGGCTTTATTGTTTGCTTTTTTGATAATCGACGAACCCTTTGCCGACAGTTTTTATCGGGCAATGGCAGTATTGGTTGCTGCATCGCCGTGTGCTTTAGCCATCTCAACGCCAAGTGCCGTATTGGCAGGTGTGGCACGAGCGGCAAAACAAGGTGTGTTGATAAAAGGCGGTCGCCCTTTGGAAGATTTAGGCAGTTTAAATGCTCTGGCGTTTGACAAAACAGGAACGCTAACCGAAGGCAAACCCAAGCTCACCAATGCTATTGCTTTAAATAATTCCTCACAAAAAGAATTGCTCAAAATTGCGGTTGCAGTTGAAAAACTCAGTGATCACCCGCTGGCATCTGCCATAGTCAATGGTGGTAAAAAAATCTTAGGTGCTACTGTTATTCCAAAAGCAAAAGCTTTACAAGCACTCACTGCTCGTGGAGTCAAAGCCATAGTAGAAGACAAAAAAGCCTATATTGGCAACCGTCGTTTGTTTGAAGAAATCACAAAAGAAGATGTCTCTTTAATCAATTATTGATATTTGGATACAGTAACGAGCTTAACTCATTTTTGTTACAAATAACTTGAATTTAGTAAAAATACAGCGAATACCCAAATCAAACAGTTTGATAAAAGTGAAAGGCAGGTGTTTCATAAGGGTGAGATTTTTTTAATGCTTGCGTGATGGCTTTTAGGTCTTGTTTTTTGCATACCATTTCTACTCGAAATTCTTTGACGGTGCTGAGTTTGTCGATCTCACCAATAAAGGCTTTGTGACCTGATACGGGACGAAATTGTCCTGTACCTGCTATTTGCCAGCAGCATTGGTGGTAATTGCCGATTTTACCAGCATCTGCCGCAAACAATGCTTGTTTCACGCACTGCAGATGAGATTCTGGAATGTAAACAACTAATACAAAGAATGTTTTTATGGTTTTAATAGGCCCCATATTCCGATACAGAAAATACGATTATAGCACAAATCCATCTTTTCTGTTATAGATTATCTAGTCTCGCTATTCGGCGAGACTTTATTGATGATTGCCATGAGTTTTTAGCTGTCGATAATGTCCGTAAGGTCAATGTCAAATTGTTCGGTTAATTTTACTAAATGATTCTTGCCGATTTCTCCATGCAGGCTTATCACGACTAACTCGTCTTGTTCTTCTAGGGCGATAATCATGGCATCTTGCAGAGTTTTACCTGAAACTTTGGCGAGAATAGTAATTTGGTCGTGTTGTTCTCTTGCTGTGAGTAAGGTTTCATAGCCTGTGGCTTTTAAGTGCTTGATTTTGGCTTTAATGGCAGAGCTGAGCTTGGATTGCTGGCTGTTGTGAGCGAGATCAAAAACGGTAATCGTTATTTTATCGAGGTTTTTTAAGAGCTCTCTAGCCTCTTGGGCGTCATCATTATCGCTAAAATTTAAGGCGGTGTTGAAAAGCCAAGAGCCGATATTAATGTTGACTTCGGGTTTGCTTCCTATGATGTGTTGCAGTTGTTGCATAAAATTTTTGGCCTGAGCACTTGTTAAGGCAAAGCTGAGTATTACCATTATGATTATTTTTTTCATTGTGTTTCCTCGTTTGTGAATGTGTTGTACAACGAAAGTAATGAAAAGGTGTTACATTTTTTTTGTAAATTTGTTATGATTTGGGATAAAGTTTAAATATTTTGAGAGAATATGACAGATATCAAGAATTCAGAAAATAAAAAACAGCCATTGGATGATGATAAGGAAAAATATATCAAACCTTTGGTTGCTCCTTGCAGAAAGGTTGGTTTGGATGCTCCGCTGCGGTGGTTAAAAAAGGGTTGGCACGATTTTAATAAGGTCAGACGCTTGAGTTTGACCTACGGTGTTATTATGATGTTGATTAGTATGGTTGTAACTTATGTTGCTTATTCCGCTGGTTCGATTGTGTTGGCAATTGCCATGATTGCGGGTTTCTTTTTTATTGGTCCTGCTATTGCTATTGGCTTGTATTCCATGAGTCGTCAACTTGAACATGGTGTGACGCCACAGTTTTTGCGTTGTTTGCGTGAGGGCAAAAAAAATCTCAGTAATGAGATGGTTTTGAGTTTTGTGTTTTTAATTGTTTTTTTAATTTGGGCACGTTCTGCGAGTATGTTACATATTATGCTACCGTCGTTATCGAGTATTACCACGGCTGACTGGATTATGTTTTTTGCGGTTGGTAGTGCGGTTGGTGCTATTTTTGCAGTGCTTATTTTTATTTTTGGGGCTTTTTCCATTCCTATGATGATGGATAGAAACGTTGACGCTATTACGGCAATTGTGACATCAATCAATGCCGTGTTGAAAAACAAGCTGGTGTTGATGCTGTGGGGAATAACCATCGTCTTTTTGATTTTAGTTGGGATTGCCACATTTTTTATAGGTTTTGCCGTGCTTTTGCCAGTTGTTGGTCATGCTTCTTGGCACGCTTACCGTGAGGTTATTGATGCCGATGCATGGGATTTGGGTCCAGGTTTAGGCAAAGAAACAAACATAAAGCCCAAAACATAAAGTCCTAATCCTCATAGAGAAAGCACGTTTTTTGTTTTGGGGCTTGGTTAAAATCAGTCGTTTGTTATGGTTATTTCACCAACTAAATAATCATCGTCTTGTTTTTCAAGACGCAGGCTTAGGGTTTGTCTTTTTTGGGTTGTGCGTGCAAAATTTGTAAAAACATCGACATAGAGTGTAGTGGCTCCTGTTAATTCGGGTGAATTATTGCCATAAAAATGAACCTTTATGGTGTACTTTCCACTCGGTGCTTTGTGCAACAAGTATTCTTCTGGGCCGTAACCGCCGGTAAAATCTTTATGAAACATACCGCCGACTGTAGAAAGTGTTTGGCTGTAAGTTACTTTTTCACCGCTTGGTTCAATCACCCATAAATCAATATCGGTCATGTCGCTGTCCCATGCAAGAGTGATTCGCAAATCTACATCGAGTAAGGCGATTAATTTTTTATTGATAAAGCTGTAATCAATAGTGAATTTTTGCAATTGTGGTATGAGGGCATTGATTTCCATTAAAACAGTGATTTCTATACCATCAAATCTATCCCAGTTTGTGGTCACGACTTTATACAGCAGTTCGATGGCTTGTGTATAGTCTTGAGTGATGTCAGTTGATTGATTGTTTTCCACGCGTTGAATTAAAGTGATGGCTAAATCACGATAGGATTGGGGTTCTTCGCTGCGGTCTTTTAACACTTTTTCATACGCCCAAATGCTAATGGTGAACTTGTTATGTTTACGCAATGCCATTGCCATGGTGCGCAGCAAACGTGAATCTTGAATTTTTAATTCGGCAATATTGGATAGGACTTGGATGGCAAAGTCATTTTGTTGTTGCTGGAAGAAAAAATTGGCACAATCAAAATAAAAGGCGGGTGAATTACGGTAGTCTTTTTTCAAACGGTAATAGACTTCTGCCGTGCGTGCTTTGTTGGTTTTAGCGAGTTCTTTTAAGTACGGTGTGTCAGGATTCCATTCACTAATCTTTACTGAGGCTTGGGTGTTTGCTTGTTTTTTCTGCGGTTTCATTTCTACAGGTGTTGGTTCTTCTTCCATAGAATCGTATGCTTCAGCAGTTGCAATACGTGAGCCTGTTACCATTGTTCCATCTAATTCTATACGATCGCCTTCATCATCTTGTGCTGTTGTTCGCCCCATTCCATGTTGTTTTTTTGGTTTTGGCACGGTTTTTGGGAATTTTTTGTGCCACCATTGTTGGCGTTGGTTCCATTGGCTTATGATGTGAGCTATTTTGTCTTGTTGTTCGCTGGATTTTTGTTTGTCAAGTTGTTTGATTTGCTTGAAATAAGCGTCTCGCATTTGTGCTAGAGATTGAGGTGGAGCGATGTGGTTTTGTACGTATTGTTCAAGATTGTCTAGCACTAATAAGGAGGTGAAACTTGTGGCTAAATTGTAAGTTTGAGCCAACTTTAGAATGCTACTTTTGTTGTTTTCGGCATCTTTTTCGAGTTCCCTTAGGCGTTGCTGTACAGAAATGAGTTCGATGAGTTTGGTAGCCAGTGCGTTTTCTTTGGAGATGTTGATTGTTATTTTTTCAAGAATTTCACCAGTTATGCCATAATTGAGTACGATCGTGGCATTGTCGGACAATAATTGCCCTGTTATGGGCTGTTGGCTTTGTAAATTAATTTTTTGTGGCAAAGTGGGTAGGTTTCTTAGGCGACCATTTTTTTGTGTAATTGAGATAAGTTGTGGAATTGGTTTACCGATTTGTTGGGCTAATTGGCTGAAATCTGTTTGTTGATTGAGCCAAAAAGATTGCCCTTGATTATTTTCAGCAAGCTGTTGTGCATAGCTTGTGTTTGTCGCCAAGGAACTGTTAAATAGGTACAAAGGAATGGGCAAAGTCAATGATTCCTTTGCCAGAAAAGTATGTTGGGCATCGGTAAAAAATAGAATAATTTGGTTGCTGCTTTTGTGGTTCAACTGTTTTATTGTTGAGAGATTGGTGGCTCCATCATAGTGTGTGGATTTTAGTTTTTGTTTTAATTTCCCCCAGTTGCCCTGCGTGATTTTATAGTGACCTTGTTTGTTTAAGGTATTGCGAAGAATAAAGAGTTCTACATTGATGTTTTGGTGTTGGTTGAAAAATTTATTCAGAAAGTCTATTTCTAATTCATGTGCAGCATTGGCACGAGAATCGCTGGCATCCCAAATAAGCTGAATATTATGGTATTTTTTTTGGTTCGTAGCTTGGAGATGTTTTTTTAAACGTGTGGCAATTTGTGGGTTTATGGCAAAATAATATTCATTGGCTTTATTTTTTGCCACGGTAATTGCGTTGTTGTTGAGTTGAGGGACTTCGATGCTTAGTGCGTTTTCGAGTTTAAAATCTTTGCCAGAAAATTGCGTCACATAGGCATTTTGCCACTTGCTAAAATCAAGTGAGCCGAATTGGCTGGAACTTATGATGGGTTTGGTTTGGCTGTTAAAGGCTTGTATTTTTAAATCAAATTGCTTGATCAATTGTCCTGCCATTAAGGGAATTTGGTAAGAATAGTGGGAATTGTTATGGCTTAATATTGTCGTGTACTTAATTTTTATGCTTCTTTGTTGTTTGGCGTTGAGTGGGAATATACGTGTTTTGAAGACATTACCTTGTACGTTTTCGACCAAACCTGGGTCAATGCCAGCTCTGACGATTTTTTCAAATGTGACACGTGCTTTGTGTTTTTCTAGGGCAACACCATCGACCATCACGCCATTTATATCCAAGGCATAGCCAGTTAATGTTGATTGCTGTGGTAAGGGAAAGATAAAATCGGCGGCTATGTTACGATTATTGGGGTTGTAAAAGCTGATGCTAATTTGTGTTTCGGCTAAATTGGCATAGACCGAGCTTTGTACAGAAAATGAGGCTATTTCAATGGCTTTGTCATCATCGGCGGGTTTGCTGGGCTGAATTGTTATTGGGTCAAGCAGTGTGGAGGTTTTTTGTGCTTGAGCACAAGCCAATAATGAGACAAAAGTTAAAAGCAGAACGAATAATGCATTGACACGATATTTCATGGTATTTCTCTTTTTCAATAATGATAGTTGTATTATCGCTTGAAAAAGAGAAAAGGGGTTTATTTAGTGAAATTTTTTAAAATTTAGGCTATTTCTTTCTAAAGGTAATGCGACCTTTGGATAAGTCATAAGGAGTGAGCTCGACTGTTACCGTATCACCTGTGAGGATACGTATATAATGTTTACGCATACGTCCTGAGATATGGGCGGTTACAATATGCCCGTTTTCCAGTTCTACGCGAAACATGGTATTAGGTAAGGTTTCTTTGACGATACCTTCTAATTCAATTACATCTTCTTTTGCCATAAATTCCTGTGTGTTTAAAAATCGTGGCGGATTTTAACAGATTTAGCTGAATTTTACATTAATGAATGTGACTAAACGTCAATTTAGCGGACTTAATCACGTTTTTTTAGGTAAATACCGTTTAAATTCGCGTATGGAAATCATTTCTGCTCCCATGCTTTCTAGGTGGTCGCTGTGGGCTTGGCAGTCTAGAATGGCATAATCGTTTTCTGTAAGATAACGGCATAACTCCATTAAAGCAAATTTTGAGCCGTTTTTTTGGGTGCTAAACATGGATTCACCATAAAATATATTTTCCAAAGCGACTCCATAGATGCCACCTGCAAGTTTGTCATTGATGTCAATTTCCAAACAATGCACCAAACCTTTGTCAAACAGCTTGCTGTAGGCGTGTTTCATTCCCTGTGTTATCCACGTTCCCAAGCCATCTTTGCGGGTTTTTGAGCATTCATTAATGACACGCTTAAAATCTCGATTAAAATGCACGGTGTAATTGGTTTTCTTTATGGCACGTTTGAAACTGCGAGAAATATGTATTTTTTCAGGAAACAAGACCATACGTGGGTTGGGTGACCACCATAAAATGGGTTCTTGCTCACTAAACCAAGGGAAAATACCACGACGATAGGCTCTAATTAATGTTTTTACCTTTAAATCACCGCCAAATGCTAATAAGCCATTGGGTTCTAATAAGGCATCTTCAATGGGTGGGAAATCAGGCAGAGCATCTAAGTTTGGTAAAAAAAACGGCATTAATTTTTTTATTTATCTTCTTCATAAGGGTATTTTACATGCCCAAGGCGTACCAAAAATACCGCAATGGTTAATACCAATAAAGTGACGCCGATGCCCAACATATCCCATGGAGCCATTTCTTTGGAACCAAGAATAATGTATCGAGCCAATGCCACGATGGCAATATAAATAGGAAAACGCACAGGCAACATATTTTTTTCGTAATAAATGCCAATCATGGTGATAACCTCAAGGTAGATAAAGAGCAACAATAAATCGCTCAATGCGACCCTGCCGTGTAGTATCATCGCCCACACTTCTTGTCCGATTGCAATAATGGTAGCCAGTGAAATAATCACAAGCCCAAGGACTTCTAAAATTTTTAAGGCCTTTTTAAAGATATTTGTTGGCATTGTATGAATCACTCACTTTGATTGAGAGAATGAGAATTCTAGCATAAATTTAAATCGTTGCTAAGAAAATTCACCCAAAAATGGATAACGGTAATCTGTTGGTGGTACAAAGGTTTCTTTTATGGTTCGGGGTGACATCCAACGGTATAAATTTAAGGCAGAACCTGCCTTGTCATTGGTGCCAGATGCTCGCCCGCCACCAAAGGGTTGTTGTCCAACGACGGCTCCTGTTGGCTTATCATTGATGTAAAAATTTCCCGCGGCAAAACGTAATTTATCTGCCATGTGGTTAATAATGTACCGATCTTGAGCCAATATCGCTCCAGTTAAGGCATACGGCGAACCTTTGTCGCAAATGGCTAAGGTTTCATCGAGCTTGTCATCGTCATACACATAAATGGTTAATACGGGTCCAAATATTTCTTCAACCATCGTTTTAAACCGTGGATTGCTGGTGAGGATAACCGTCGGTTGAATAAAATATCCCACAGATTTGTCGCATTTGCCACCCATTATCACTTGGGCATCATCGGCATCTTCTGCATATTGAATGTAGCTGGCAATTTTATCAAACGAACGCTCATCAATGACGGCATTGATAAAATTAGTAAAATCACGGGTGCTGCCCATCTTAAAACTGGACAAATCGGCTGCTAAATATTGTTTAATCGCCTGCCATTGGGATTGTGGCAAATAGGCACGGCTTGCGGCGGAACATTTTTGTCCTTGGTATTCAAAAGCACCACGAGATAAGGCGGTTGCCACGACTTTAGGGTCGGCGGAATGATGGGCAAAGACAAAATCTTTGCCACCTGTTTCTCCAACCATGCGAGGATAGCTATGGTAGCGTTCGATATTGGCACCAACTTCTTTGTAAATTGTTTGAAATGTACGGGTTGAACCAGTGAAGTGCACACCTGCTAATTCAGGGCGAGGCAACAAAACACGACCCGCATCGGGTCCATCGGCAGCAACCATGTTGATAACGCCATCAGGCAAGCCTGCTTGTTTAAAAATCTGCATTAAAATATGTGCGGATAACATTTGCGTACCAGAGGGTTTCCACACCACACAATTACCACACATCGCAGGTGTAGCAGGTAAATTGCCAGCAATAG